>JAGQRL010000252.1:3017-4225 GCA_020425485.1 Rhodospirillaceae bacterium | reverse complement strand
ATCTTGCCGGCGGCGAAGGTCTTTTCCTGGTAGTTCACCGTGAGCGGGAAGAAATCGACATCGCGGCCCTTCTTCTCGCCGACAGCGGTGCACAGCACCGTGGTGTCGCCATAGGTGGCCATCACGGCCCCGTCGGCCTGGCGGGCGACCTTGCCGGTTTCCAGCACCAGCGGGCGGCCGCCCCAATCGATCTCTTTCCGGAAAATCTCAAACATACAGTCTCATCCTTCCTTCCAACCGTCCGGCCGCGGATCGGCGGGACGGGTGGGCCCGGGCACCGTTGCCCGCTCTGGCCCTGTCAATGGGCCCGCACGGCGCACCGATGCGCCGCGGGGTCTGCGATACGCGAACGCCGCCGGCCAGTTCGGCGCGGCGGCGGCGTATGGTCAGCGGCCCCTGGGGGCCACCGTGTTCGGCCGGGGTCTTCCCCGGCTGGTCGTCAACATCGCCGCGGGGGGCGACGTGTGTTTGAGGCGGGTGCCCAACGCCATCAGCGGCGCAGGCCCAAGCGCTTCACCACGGTCTCGTAACGCGACACGTCCTTGCGCTTCATGTAGTCCAGCAACCGGCGGCGGCGGCCGACCATCACCAGCAGGCCACGGCGCGAATGGAAATCGCTCTTGTGGACCTTCAAGTGCTCGGTGAGGTTGGCAATCCGCTCCGACAGCACCGCCACCTGGATTTCCGGAGACCCGGTGTCGCCGGTGGTGGTGGCGTATTCGGAAATCAGTTCCTGCTTCCGCTCAGCGGTAATCGACATCGTCATGCATCCTGAGTCTGGAGGTTGAGCACGCGCACCGGCTTCAGTTCCGCCCCGTCCAACCGGGCCAGGGCCACGGGGAGGAGGTTCACCCGCGCCAGGACAACGCCGCCTGTACGGTCGTCGGGCGAGAGGCCGGCAAGCCGGTCCCGGTCCGAACGACGCAGCAGGGAGACGGGTTGACCCCGGCGCATCCGATGCGCTTCGGGTTCCGTCAGCGTCACCGCCGGGATGTCGTCCAGCGGTGCGTCGACAGGCAGCAGGGCGGAGTTCGCCTCCCCCCTGTCTACCAGCGCCTCTAATTGGTGGAGGCCGATAGCGTCGTCAAGCAAGAAAGGACCCACGCGGGTGCGGCACAGCGTTGACAGGTGGCCAAAGGTGCCCAACGCAACCGCGATGTCGCGGGCCAGGGCGCGCATATAGGTGCCCTTGCCGCAATCGGCTTCCA
>JAGQRL010000252.1:0-2972 GCA_020425485.1 Rhodospirillaceae bacterium | reverse complement strand
ACGATGCGCGGCGCCAGCACCACCTCCTCGCCCTCGCGCGCCAGGTCGTAGGCGCGTTCGCCCTGCACCTTGATGGCCGAATAGGCCGGCGGCACCTGGGAGATTTCGCCGAGGAAGCGCGGCAGCACCGCGGCGATGGCGTCGGCGTCCGGGCGCACCTCGCTGGTGGCGGTTTCCTTGCCTTCCGCGTCGTCGGTGTCGGTGGCGATGCCCCAGCGCACGGTGAACCGGTAGGTCTTGGTGCGGTCCATGGCGAAGCTGACGGTCTTGGTCGCCTCGCCCAGAGCCAGCGGCAGCACGCCGGTGGCCATGGGGTCGAGCGTGCCGGCATGGCCCGCCTTGGCGGCATCCATCAGCCGGCGCACCTTGCCCACCACCTCCGTGGAGGTCATGTCGGCCGGCTTGTCGATCACCAGCCAGCCATGGATCGGCTTGCCCCGCCGCCTACGCCCCACGATTGTCCTCCTCGTCGTCTTCGTCGTCGTCTTCGTGGTGGAGGTCGCGCGCCACCTGGGGGGAGCGCAGCAACTGGCCGATGCGGTCGGCCTCGTCGAAGGAGGTATCCGCCTGGAAGGACAGGTTGGGCGCGTATTTCAGGCGCAGCCCGTGCGCCACCAGCCCGCGCAGATAGGGGGCGGCGCGGCGCAGGGCCGCCACCGTTTCCCCCACATGGGCGCCGCCCAGCGGCACGATGAACGCGGTGGCGTTGCGCAGGTCGGGGCTGACGCGCACTTCGCTGACGGTGATCGAGACATCGAGCAGTGCGGGGTCGTGCAGCTCGCCGCGGGCGAGGATCTCCGACAGGCTGTGACGGATCTGCTCGCCGACGCGAAGCTGCCGCTGGCTCGGCAGGTGGCGATCGTGGTGTTTCATGGTTGCTCTCACCGGCGCCGGCAAAACCCGCCGCCGTTCCTGGTCACGGGCCGGACCGCGGGCTTGGACCGACGGACCGGGCTGGGCGGCATGCGGTGCCGCCGAAGGGCGCGCAGAAACCAGATCGGCCGCCGGAAGTCAAGGATCGCGTTCCGCCCCCTTATTCCGCCACCCCTACTCCGCCGCCTCTACGCTGCCGGCGGGGTGAAGCGCGGCGCTTCGCCCTCGCGGATGCCGAACTGGTGCAGCATGAACCACTGCTGCAGGTTGGCGTGGATCACCGGCTCGAAATGCGCGTTGATCACCGCCGCCCCTTCGGCGATGTGGGCGCGCGTCAGCCGGTCTGGCCGATTGCGCGAAAAGTCGATCAGCGGGGCGCCGATCTCCACGTCGAAGCGCACGCCCGGCCGGCGCAGGCAGTAGCCGGGGATGATGCGCGCCCCGGCCAGGTGGGCCAGCACCTGCACCACGGCGATGTTGCCGGCGGGATCGAGCGGCCGGCCAAAGGCGGGGCCGTAGCAATAGTCCTCGATCGCCTCATCCACCGCGAAGCCCACCGCGCGGCCGGCGCGCAGCCGATCGAGCAGCGGCCGCAGGCTGCGCAGGTCGGGCGGCAGGATTTCCGCCCCCTGGCGCTGCCGGGTGCGCTTGATCACCCAGTGGCGGAAGCGGTTGTCCGGCGGCTGGTAGGCGAAGGACAGGGGCACGCCGTGGCGCGGCAGCCAGCCATAGGCCAGCTCCCAGTTGCCGACATGGGCGAACAGGGCGATGGCGGGCACGCCGTCCTTGAGCGCTTGCTGGAAATGTTCCGCCGCCCCGCCCTGGAGCCGCCCCTGGTCGTGGATGCGCGACAGCAGCGCCGTTTCGGCAAAGGTGCGGCCGATATTCTCCCACATGCCGGCGAGCCAGGCGTCCTCCGCCTCGCGGGGCAGGTCGGGCCGCAGGTGGCGCAGCGCGGTGCGCGCCACCTCGGTGCCGTGGAGGTGCACCTTGGCGCCGGCGCGGCGACCCAGCCGGCCGCCCAGGTTGGACACCGCCTCCACCGGGCCCAAGCGCATCAGCCCGGAGCCGGCGATGTCGCCCAGCCCGTCCACCACATCGGCGATCCAGTAGCGCCGCCAGCGTTTGGCCCGCTTGCCGCCGGCCAGCAGATCGCGCCAGCCCGGCGGCACTTCGCGCTGCCAGCGATAGGTGCCGCGGCGGCTGGGCGCGTCGGGTGGCGGTGCGTCGGGAGAACTCGCCGGGCTGCCGGCGTCAGGCTGCGTCGCGCACATTCAGCAACATCGGCAACCCGCCCTTGGGCCGCAGCGTCAGCCGGCACTGCGGCTCCACCACGTGGCCCGGCGCCAGGGTGGGGCGGAAGCGCTGGGCCAGCGTCGCCAGGCACAAGATCGCCTCGGTCTGGCCGAACTGGGCGCCGGGGCAGATGCGCGGCCCCACGGCGAAGGGCACGTAGACATTGGTGGGCGGCGGCCCCTCCAGGAAGCGTTCCGGCTGGAAGGTGTTGGGCGCGTCCCAATAGATCTCGTGGCGGTGCAAGAGCCAGGGGCACACCAGCGCCAGCCCGCCCTTCTTCGCCGGCTCGCGGTGCACCGCCCGGGTTTCCTTCACCTGGCGCGCCAGGATCGGCACCGGCGGGTAGAGCCGAAGCGTCTCCTGGATGATCGCCTTGGTATAGGTGAGGCTGGACACGTCGTCGAAGGTCGGCGGGCGGCCGCCCAGCACGCGGTCAAGCTCCTCGTGCAGCTTTTCTTCCGCCCAGCCGGCCTGCGACAGCAGGAACCACGCCCAGGTCAGCGTCGCTGCCGTGGTTTCGTGGCCGGCCATGAAGATGGTGGCGGCCTCGTTGATCAGCGCCTCGCGGTTCATGGCGGCAGAGGCATCGCCGTCGCCGGTCGCCATCAGCGCCAGCATGGAGGCACCATCGGCGCGCGGCGTGCCGAGATCGTCGATCAGCCGGTCGACCACCTTGCGCACGCGTTCGGCGGCCCGCCGCACCTCCTTGTTCTTGCGCACCGGCCAGCCTTCGTCCCAGCCGAAGAAGTAGCCGAGATTGGTCTGGTCGATGTGCTCCTGATAGGTGGTGAAGCCTTCGATGA
>JAGQRL010000251.1 GCA_020425485.1 Rhodospirillaceae bacterium | reverse complement strand
GTGAGGATGCGGATGCCGGCGGCCACCAGCGCGTTCTGCACGCGGATGATCGCCTTCTCGTTGCCGGGGATCTCGCGCGCCGAATAGACCACGGTATCGTCGGGGTCGAGGTCGATATTGGGGTGGTTGCCCTGGGCGATGCGGCTGAGTGCCGAGCGCGCCTCCCCCTGGCTGCCGGTGCAGGCCAGCACCACGCGGTCGCGCGGCAGCACCGCCGCTTCCGCATCGGTGAGGAACGGTTCCGCCAGATCCGCCAGGTAGCCCGTTTCCACCGCCGCGGCATGCACTCGCCACAGCGAACGCCCCACCAGGGCGCAGTGCCGGCCGTTGGCGTGGGCGGCGTAGGCGATGCTTTCCAGCCGCGCCACGTTGGTGGAAAAGCACGTCACCACCACCCGGTTGGCCTGGGCCGCCACCACCCGCGTCAGCGCCTCGCGCACCATGGTTTCCGAGCCGGAGCGGCCGGGTTCCAGCGCATTGGTGCTGTCGCAGATCAGCGCCCGCACCCCCTCCTCGCCCAGCCGCCGCAGGGTGGCGGTGTCGCTCACCTCCCCCAGCGTCGGCGTCGGGTCGAGCTTCCAGTCGCCGCTGTGCACCACGGTGCCGTGGCGGGTGCGCAGCACCAGGGCGTTGGGCTCGGGGATCGAGTGGGTCATGGTCACATAGGTGACCTCGAACGGGCCGAGCTGGATGGTGCCGCCCAGCGGTACCTCCAGGATCTGCACCTGGCCGAGCACCGACTGGTCGGCCAGCTTCAGGCGCAGCAGGGCGGCGGAAAACGGCGTGGCGTAGACGGGGCAGCGCAGCCGCGGCCACAGATAGCCGATGGCGCCGAAATGGTCCTCATGGGCATGGGTGAGCACCAGGCCGACGATGTCGTCCTGCCGCTCTTCCAGGTAGGTGGGATCGGGCATCAGCACGTCGACGCCGGGGGTGGTGTCGTCGCCGAAGGTGATGCCGCAATCCACCACCAGCAGCCGGCCGTCGACCTCGTAGACATAGAGGTTCATGCCGATTTCTTCGGACCCGCCCAGTGCGGTGAAGGTCAGCGCGTCGCCCGCCGCGACCATGGGCATGTTCATTGCGCGGTCATCCGATCGTAGATGGCGATGAGCCCGCGGATGGTGAGGTCGCGGTCGTAGTGGTGGATCATCGGCGTGGCCTCGGCGAAGGTGATGCCGAGCCCGCCGGTGGCGATCACCGTCATCTCCGCTCCGAACTCCTCCTGGATGCGCTTCAGCAGCCCTTCGATCAGGCTGACATAGCCCCAGAAGATGCCGGACTGCATGGCGGCGACGGTGCCGCGGCCGATCACCTGGCGCGGCCGTTCGATCTGCACCTTGGGAAGCTGGGCGGCGATGGAGTGGAGGGCTTCCAGCGACGGGTGGGGGCCCGGCGCGATGGCGCCGCCGATATAGTGGCCTTCGGCATCGATCACATCGAAGGTGGTGCCGGTGCCGATATCCACCACGATCAGCGGCGTGGGGTAGCTGGAGCCGGCAGCGATGGCGTTGACGATGCGGTCGATGCCGGCTTCGGCCGGATTGTCGAGCCGGATCTCGATGCCGAGGTCCAGATCCTTGGTCACCACCTTGGGCTCGCGGCCCAGGTGCTTGCGGCACAGCCAGGTGAGGTTGAAGCTCACCGCCGGCACCACGCTGCCCAGGATCACGTCGGTGATGTCGCGCGGCGTCAGCCCGCTCAGCGTCAGCACCTGGTGCAGCCACACGGCATATTCGTCGGCGGTGCGCCTGGTGTCGGTGGAGATGCGCCAGGTACCGGCGATGCGGCCCCCATCCGCCACGGCGAACACCACATTGGTGTTGCCCGCATCAATCGCCAGCAGCACGGGCACCCCCGAACATCACGTCGCCGGCGGTCACCTGGCGCACCTGGCCGTCGTCGGTGGTTACCACCAGGGCGCCATCGGCCGTCAGGCTGTCGAAGCGGCCGGAGAAGGTTTCGCGCGCGGTGCGCACCCGCACAGCCTCGCCCAGCCCCTGGGCCCGGTCCAGCCAACCGGCACGCACCGGGGCAAACCCCTCGGCCAGCCAGCGGGCGTACCAGCCGTCCAGTGCGGTCAGATAGGCGTGCAGCAGATCGCCGATGGAAACCGGCCGCGCCATGTGCTCCGCCAGGTGGGTGGCGGCGATGGCGGCATCGGCCGGGTGGTGGGCGATGTTGACGCCGGTGCCGGCGATCACCCAGGCGGCATTCGGCCCGCCGGCACTTTCGCTTTCCAGCAGGATGCCGGAAATCTTCGCACCGCCCACCAGCACGTCGTTGGGCCATTTCAGGCGCGGCGGCGTGGCCGGGCCGAGGGCGGCAATGCCGTCGGCCAAGGCAAGCGCGATGACGAAGGTGAGCTGGGCCGCTTCGGCGAGCGGCCTTTGCGGGCGCAGCACCACGCTGGCGTAGAGGTTGCCGGGCGGCGAAGTCCAGCTCCGCCCCTGGCGGCCGCGCCCCACCGTCTGTTCCCGCGCCACCACCACGGTGCGTTCCGCACAGCCGGCCGCGGCCAAAGCGCCGGCTTCGGCATTGGTGCTGGTCACGCTGTCACGGGCTTCCAGGCGCCAACCGGCCGGAACTGCCGGCGGCCAGGTCAGGCGCCCCGCCAGGTCCGGGGCTTCAGCCATGGTCACTGGGCGGCCAGGGTCGTCGTCGCCTCGGGGAACACCGCCGATGCCGCCGCCGACGCCGCATCCAAGAGCGGCCCCGGATAGGCGAAGAACAGCGCGGTGAACAGGCCGGTGGCGACCAGGATGGTCGACATGGACCGTTCGATCGGCCGGTCGAAGGCTTCCGACGGCTCGTCGAAATACATCAGCTTGACGATCCGCAGGTAGTAGAAGGCGGCCACCACGCTCGACACCACGCCGAGCACCGCCAGCGTGTAAAGCTGGGCCTGGATCGCCGCCATGAACACGTAGAGCTTGGCGAAGAACCCGGCGAGCGGCGGGATGCCGGCCATGGAGAACATGAAGATGGCCATACCGAAGGCCAGCATCGGGTTGGTGCGGCTGAGCCCGGCCAAGTCATCCAGCGATTCCACCATGCGGCCGTTCACCCGCATGCACAGGATGGTGGCGAAGGTGCCGAGCGACATGGCCACGTAGATCGCCATGTAGACGAGCACGCCGCGCACCCCGTCCTCCGAGCCCGCGGCCAAGCCCACCAGGGCGAAGCCGACATGGCCGATGGAGGAATAGGCCATCNNCATCAGGCGCTTGATGTTGCGCTGGGCGATGGCGGCAAACGCCCCCAGCGCCATCGACAACACCGAGGTGACGATGATGATCTGCTGCCACTGCGCCACCAGCTCGCCCAGCGGCTCCACCAGCACGCGCACGAACAGCGCCATGGCGGCCACCTTGGGCGCGGCTGCGAAGAAGGCGGTTACCGGGGTCGGTGCGCCCTCGTACACATCGGGCGTCCACATGTGGAAGGGCACGGCGGAGATCTTGAAGGCCAGCGCCGCGCACACGAACACCAGGCCGACCACCAGGCCGATCGGCGGGGCGCCGGTGAAGGCCACCTCGGCCAGCCCGTCGAAGCTGGTGGTGCCGGAGAAGCCATAGATCATCGACGCGCCGTAGAGCAGCATGCCGGACGACACGGCGCCGAGGACGAAGTATTTGAGGCCCGCTTCCGAGGACCGCAGCGCATCGCGCCGGAAGGCGGCGATGACGTAGAGCGACAGGCTCTGCAGTTCCAGCCCCAGATAGAGCGAGATCAGGTCGTTGGCGCTGATCATCATCAGCATGCCAAGCGTGGCGAACAGGAACAGCACCGGGTATTCGAACCGGGCCATCTGTTCGCGCTCGATGAAGCCGAGCGACATCACCAGGGTGACGGCGGTGCCGAGCACGGCCAGCAGCTTCATGAACACGGCGAAATCGTCGAGGACGAACTGGCCCTCGAAGGTTTCCACCCGGCCCTCGGGCACCACTGCAATCAGCAGCACCGCGGTGACGGCGAGCGCTGCAACGGCCAGCCAGCACACCAGGCCGGTGGCACCATCGCCGCGGAACACGCCGATGAGCAGCAGGGCCATGGCGGCGCAGGCCAGGAAGATCTCGGGCAGGGCCGGTATCAGATCGGGAAACGCGGTCATATCGCGGCTGCCTCGCTACCGGCTGGCAAGGGTGGTGACGTGGCCGGCCTGTTCCAGCGCGACCTGGTAGTTCTGGATCAGGTGGTCGACGGAGACCTCCATCACCTCGATGAACGAAGCGGGGTAGATGCCCATCCACAGCACCATGGCGATCAGCGGCGCGAACACCGCAATCTCCCGCGCACTCAGATCCTTCAGCAGCTTCAGGTCTTCCTTCACCAGCTTGCCGAAGATGACTCGGCGGTAGAGCCCCAGCATGTAGACCGCACCGAGGATGACGCCGATGGCGGCGAGTGCGGCCACCCAGGTGTTGGCGAGGAAGGCGCCGAGCAGGCTGAGGAACTCGCCGACGAAACCGCTGGTGCCGGGCAGGCCGACGGAGGCCAGCATGAAGATCATGAACACCAGGGCGTAGCGCGGCATGTTGTTCACCAGCCCGCCGAAGCGCGCGATCTCACGCGTGTGCAGCCGGTCGTACACCACGCCGACGCACAGGAAGAGCGCGCCCGACACGATGCCATGGCTGAGCATCTGGTAGATCGAGCCCTGCACGCCCTGGGTGGTGAGCGTGAACATGCCGATGGTCACGAAGCCCATATGGGCGACGGAGGAATAGGCGATCAGCT
>JAGQRL010000250.1 GCA_020425485.1 Rhodospirillaceae bacterium | reverse complement strand
CGCTTCCGCTACCCGCACGAATTCTCCGGCGGCCAGCGCCAGCGCATCGCCATCGCCCGCGCCGTGGTGCTGAACCCGCGCCTGGTGGTGCTGGACGAGCCAACCTCGGCACTCGATCGCTCGGTGCAGGCGGCCATCGTGGAACTCCTGCGCAAGCTGCAGCGCCAGCACCGCCTGGCTTACCTGTTCATCAGCCACGACCTGAAAGTCGTACGGGCGATGTCCGACCATGTCTTGGTGATGAAGGATGGCCGACTGGTAGAGCAAGGCAATCGTGAAGAGATCTTCCAGCGTCCGCGTGACCCCTACACTCAGGAATTGCTGCGCGCAGCGCTCGATCTGGAAACATCAGGGGCCGCGAATACCACCGCCTAGCCGTAGTTGACATGCACCTCTGCTGCTTAGACCCGGAATGAAAATAACCCTACTTATCGTTTCGAGGTTGCAGTAATTAACCTTCTGTCTCTGAGATTCTTGACAGATATTAGGCGAATACGCGGGGTTAGTGGATGTCAAGGAGATATTACAAAAATATCATTGTACCCCCGCAGGGAACTCGCGTATCGTGATTTGCAGTAGAGTCGAGGCGTGCTCAGGGGAGTGGGATCCCATCCTTGGGAACCAAATGGCCGCAAAGAGCATGTACCCCTGAGCGATCCACTAGGGATTTGGAGGCGATGTTCCAAGGGACCGAACGGTACGATGCAGGCACCGCCAGACGCATGGACCTTCCCCACGCCACGCAGGCGGCCAGCCTGAACACCCTGATCGGCGCACTCCGCGTCGATGATATGGCGGGCGCGTTGAGCGCCCTGACGACTCTTGCCGGCCTTCCGGCCTATGCCATGGAACGGCTTTGGCGCACCGCGAGCCCGGAGGGCTTGGCGGTGGTCTGCCGGGCGCTCGATCTGCGGCGTCCGCTGTTCGCAGCCCTCTACACCCGGCTGCACGGCGCACCGCCGTACAACGACTTCGCGCGCACCCAGCAGTTCCGCAAGGCGCTGATCCAGTTCAACCGTCTGCACGCCAGCCAGGCCAGCCGCATTCTCGACGGCTGGAAGCGGGCGCCGATGACGGTTTGGCAGGACCCGGACCCGGCAGAGGGCGGCGAGCGAATCCAGAAACCTCACCGGCGGGCGGCCCCCGCCGGGCAACGGCGGGTTCGCCCGGAAAGCTGAGCCATCGTCCGGCCAGATGCGATCGCGCGTCTGGCCGGACGCCCCGCTCCACCGCGGTAAAGACGAGCCGCTGGAGCGCGATGAGGTCGGCTGCGCCGGGCAGGTAAGCGGGCCGGAACCGACCTACCGGCGGCGCACGCCGCTAATCCATCCGATCGGATTTCACCGTTGTCGGGCTGCGCGTCTGTGCGGCCGACGGCAGCGGCACCAGGATGGGACGGCGGGCACGCACCTTCTGCACGGTGCCCGTGAGGCGGTAGATCTGCTTGGCCGCCTCCACCATCAGCACGCCGGACAAGGGCTTGAACCAGCGCTGGCCAAGCCCCTCCACCGCCAGCGCTGCGCCCAGCAGGAAGGGCCAGCGCACCGGCGGAATGAACAAGGCGCGCGCGGTGCGTTCCGGCAGGAAGCGGTTGGCCTTCAGCAGGCGGGTCAACTGGCCGGAACTGTACGGGTGGCCGTGGCCGAAGGGCGTGCGCTCCAGCCGCGCCCAGATGCTGCGCCGGTTGGGCACCACGAACAGCACGCGGCCGGACCCCGACAGCACGCGCCACACCTCGCTGAGCATGGCGTGCAGGTTTTCCGCGGCTTCCAGGCCGTGGACGACGATGATGCGGTCGACCGAGGCATCCTCGAACGGGAGCTGCGTTTCTTCCGCCAGCGTCACCAGGCGGTCGGCGGCGGTCGGCCACACCACCACCCCCTGGGTGGCGGGCATGGCGGCGAACACGCGCTCGGCCTCGCCCAGGAACGGGCGCAGATAGGGCGTGGCGTAGCCCAGCCCCAGCACCGTCTCGCCCGCCACCGATGGCCACAGCGCGCGCATGCGCCGGCGCACCATGCGCTGGGCGGTGCGGCCCAAGCTGGTGCCGTAGAAGTCGCGCAACTCCACCGCGTCGCAACGCATGCCCCGCCACCTTGGTTTTGGGCTTCGATGGACTAATATCGGTGATCGAGTCCGCGTGGGCAATGCGAGTGGGGGGCTCAATGGATCTGGCACTCGCGTCGAGCCCACCACACGAAGATCCACTGGCCACAACAAAGGCGGTTCAGGGACGATGGAACGGCTTCTTGTCTCGATATATATTCTAGGTGATCTGGGCACCTTTGTTTATTTAACCTTATTTGACGGATACATTTACAATGCATGGAACTGGGTCATTGCGGTCCCCGTCAATATTTTCCTTTCATTGATCTGGCCCGCCTATTGGGGGGTATTGCATTGGGTAACATAGTCACTGACTTAGGTATCTTGAGGAACGGCCTCCGATCCCACCGTTGATTGGATTTCTACGACGCTATCGACACGACCCGAGGAGGACGTCGCGTGCTCGACATCCAGCGCATCCCGCTCTTCCGCGACAACTACGCCTATCTGCTCACCGATCGGGCGGACGGCACCGTCGCCATCGTCGATCCCGGCACCGAAGGCCCGGTGATCGAGGCGATCGACGCCAATGGCGGCCGGCTCGACCTGGTGCTGCTGACCCACCACCACGCCGACCATATCGGCGGCGCCCCGGCGCTGAAGGCCCGCTACGGCGCCCGCGTGGTGGGACCGCAGAGCGACCGCGGCCGGCTGCCGGATCTCGACCAGGGCGTCGGCGACGGCGATAGCGTGGCCATCGGCAGCGCCACGGCGCGGGTGATCGCCACGCCCGGCCACACCAGCGGCCACATCGCCTTCTGGGTGGAAGCGGCAAACGCCGTGTTCTGCGGCGACACGCTGTTTTCGCTGGGCTGCGGCCGCGTGTTCGAAGGCACCTACCCGGAGATGTGGGAAAGCCTGCTGGCGCTGCGCGCGCTGCCCGACGACACGCTGGTCTATTGCGGGCACGAATACACCGAAGCCAACGGCCGTTTTGCCGAAAGCGTCGACCCCGGCAACGCCGCGCTGGAGGCGGAGATTGCCGAGGACCGCGCGCTGCGCGCCCGCGGCGAAGCCACGGTGCCCTGCCATCTCGGCGTGGAGAAGCGCACCAATCCGTTCCTGCGGGCCGACGATCCCGGGCTCGCCGCCGCCCTCGGCATGGCCGGCAAGGATGCTGCGGAGGTGTTTGCCGTGCTGCGCCAGCGCAAGGACACGTTCTAGCGGCGCCTGCCTGCTCCTGCCCTCTCCCCCACCCGACCGCCCAAGCCATTGTCAAATATTGGCTGGCCGGGGGTTGGTGGACCGATGCCGCCGAATACCGAATTGGGCTTGGGTCGGGCCATTGGCTGATGGAGCCCGATCGAATAATGATCTATTGGAACGAGGTTCCGAAACGCGCCGACACGTCCGGTTTCACCTGGCCCAGGACATCCCATGACCGACGCCCCCCATATGCGCCTGCGCACCAGCCCCACCTCCCCCTACGGCCGCAAGGCCCATGTGGTGGTGATCGAGCGCGGCTTGGAGCCACAGGTCGAGGTGGTTTCCACCGACCCCTGGGACCCCGAAACCGATCTCACCGGCGACAATCCGGTGGGCAAGGTGCCCACCTTGATCCTGCCCGACGGCACGGTGCTGATGGATTCGCCCCTGGTGTGCGAATACCTGGACTGGATGGCGCCGGACGGCCCCTTCCTCATCCCGGTGGCCGGGATCGACCGGTTCGCGGTGCAGCGCATCCACGCCCTGGCGGACGGCCTGATCGATGCCGCGGTGACCCGCCAGTTCGACCTGCGCCGGCCGGAAGAACTGCAATGGCAGCCCTGGCGCGCCCGCCAGGAAGCCGCCATCGCCCGCATCTGCGACACCCTGGAGCAGGAAATCGGCGTCATCGCCGCCCAGCCGATCTCCATCGGCCATCTCACCATGGCCATCGCGCTGGACTATATCGACCTGCGCTTCCCCGAAAGCGGCTGGCGCGATGCCCATCCCGGCCTGGCTGCCTGGCATGCCGGCATCCGCACCCGCCCCAGCCTGGCCCGCACGGTGCCCCCCGGCCTGGCCGCACAGCCGCAATGACGCCAGAACAGATCATCGAGCGCCTGGGGCTGCGCCCGCACCCCGAAGGCGGCCACTACAAGGAATCCTGGCGCGACCGCCCGGAAGACGGGTCGCGCGGCTGCTGCACGGCCATCTACTACCTGCTGCAGCGCGACGAGGTGTCGGCCTGGCATCGCATCGACGGCACAGAGATCTGGCACTGGTACGCCGGGGCACCCCTGGTGCTGACCATCTCGCCTGATGGCCACGATGCCTTCTCCACCCATCTCGGCACCGACCTGGCGGCCGGCCAGCTTCCCCAGGCGATCGTGCCGCCCGGGGCGTGGCAGACCGCGGCCAGCCTCGGCGCCTGGACCTTGGTCGGCTGCACCGTCAGCCCGGCCTTCGAGTTTTCCGGCTTCGAGCTGGCGACGCCCGGCTGGCGGCCGACCCACCGCCCCCGCCTGCTCTCCGCCACCGATACGGCCTAAGAACGCTGACGGGGCGCCGCACGCTCCCGGTCAGGGCAGGTCGAACAGGGGCTGCGGGCAGCCGTCGCCCACCCAGCGCCGCAGCACGTCCTCCAGCGGCGGTTCCAGCACCTCGGCGTTGACGTTGGGCAGATCGTCCAGGGTGGCGTACCCCCAGTTCAGCAGCACCCCGCGCCATTCCAGCAGTTGGAGCTGGCCACTGGCCACCGACTGTTCGATGGCCTCCATCGCCCGCTCGGTATCGTCCTGGGCGCAATAGCCGAGGATGCGCACGAGCGGTCCGCCGACCTCCTGCGGGAAGTGCTCCTCCAGGTCGCCGGCACTGGCGATCGCCGCATCGAAACGGTGCAGGCGCAGCAGGGATTCGGTGCGGAACACCAGGGCGGCCCGCATGGTTTCGGACTCGATGCCCGGATCGGCCAGGGCGGCTTCCGCCGTCGTCACCGCCGCCTCCAGATCCTCCTGCCAGTACTGCGCTTCGGAAAGCAGGGCGAGCAGGGCGGAATCGGTGGGCCGGGCGGCCAGGGCGATCTGCAACTCCTCGATCGCGTCGTCGTAGCGTTCGGTCAGCACCAGCGCCTGGCCATAGAGCCCGTGCAGCTCCGGGTCGTCGGGGTCGAGCCGCAGCGCCTCGCGGAACGCCGCGGCGGCGGCGAAGCGGCCGAAATTGGCTTCAAGCTGCGCCTCCCCCAGCAGCCGCCAGGCTTGCAGGTTGTCGCGATCGGCCTCGGTTGCCGCCTGGTAATCCGGCCGGACCGGGCGCGGCGGATCGTAGGCAAGCTGGGTCGCCGCCCGCGCCAGGTGGATCTCGGCCAGGTCCGGGCCATCGAACCAGCCGGACTCGATCATCCGGTCGCAGGCTTCGACGCGCCGGTCGAGTGCGGGGTCAGCGGCAACGCCCGTTTCAAAGCAGGTCCGGCGGATCGGCTCCCAATCGGTCAGGCCGGCCCCCCACAGCCAATAGGCACCGCCCACCACGACCACCACGGCCCCCACCAGCCCGGCGACGATGCCGGTGCGGCGGCGCTGTGCCATCTCTTCCGGTGTTCGCTGAACCGCCGGCCGCTGGGCAAACCAGTCGGACGCCGAGCGGGTGAACAGCAGGCCGGTGGCGAACACCGCTGCCGCGTTGACGGCGACGGCGGCAAACCCGCGCCCCGTGCTGAAGGCGAACAGGTCGGGCAGGGTGAACAGCAGCACCGCCACACCCAGGGCCACCAGGATGGCCAGCACCGTGCGCGCCCAGCGCCGCTGACGCGCGCAAAAGGCCACCAGGGTGCCGTTGACGAGGTGCCCGCCGAGCACGATGGCGACTTCGGTGCCATCGGCACGGCTGCCTTCGGCGATCACCACGCCCACCCCCAGAAGGATGAGCACCACCCATATGATGACGAATGTCCTGACCGACTCAGGCATGCACTGTCCCCCCACCGGGCGGTCCAGGCACCCGGTCCGCCGCTGCATCTCCCCGTGACGACTATCGAGGGAATGTGTCTTGGACTCGAGGACAATATGGCGAGCAGCCGGCACCGGGCCCGATCAGAGCCCGCTGCCGGACCTGCCCGTGACTACTCGGCCGCCGTGGCGGTTTCCCGCAGCTCCGACATCTTCACCTGAACATGCACGATGCCCGGATCGTCGGGATCGTTGGTGCGCTTGAAGCCCAGCTCCTCGCACATCTTCAGCATGGTGGTGTTCTCGCGCAGCACCTCGCCGAAGATTTCCTGCAGGCCGCGCTCCTTGGCGTATTCGATGATCTCGCCCATCAGCAGGTAGCCGAGCCCCATGCCCTTCAGGTCGGAGCGCACCATCACTGCGTATTCCGCCTTGTCGTTGTCCGGGTCGGCGGAAATGCGCACCACGCCGAACAGGGCCTTGGCACCGCCGGGCGAGGATTCGTCGGCCGGCGTCGGGCCTTCGGCCACCAGCGCCATTTCGCGGTTGTAGTCGATCTGCGACATGCGGGCCGCGACTTCGTGGGTGAGCTGCTTCAGCGGCGTGAAGAAGCGCAGGCGGATGTCGTTCTCGGTGGAATGGGCCAGCATGTCCTGGATCATCGGCTCGTCTTCCGGCCGGATCGGCCTGAGGAAGAACGAGCGGCCGTCGCGCAGCGACACGTGCTTTTCCAGCCGCTTGGGATAGGGGCGGATGGCGAGCCGGCGGGCCTGCGTGCCCACCACCGGCTGACGGATCTTGATGCGCGCATCCAGCGCCAGCACGCCCTTCTCGCTGGCGAACAGCGGGTTGATGTCCAGCTCTTCGACGCTGGAGAGATCGCAGACGAGCTGGGAGATCTTCACCAGCGTCATGGCGATGGCATCGAGGTCGGACTTGGGCCGCGAGCGGTAGCCTTGCAGCAGCTTCCACACCCGCGTGCGCTTCATCATCTCGTAGGCCA
>JAGQRL010000019.1 GCA_020425485.1 Rhodospirillaceae bacterium | reverse complement strand
CCAAGCCGCCGATGATCGCCTGGCTGATCCGGCTCACCACCGCGGTGGCCGGCGACGGCTCCTTCGGCATCCGCCTGTCCACCCCCCTGGTCCATGCCACCACCGCGCTGGTGCTGTTCTGGGTCGGCCGAACGCTGGTGTCGCCGCGGGTGGGGGCGTTGTCGGCCATCTGCTACGTCGCCCTGCCGGGGATCAGCGTGTCGGCCCTGGTGGTGTCGGTGGACCCGGCCTTGCTGATGTTCTGGGCCTTCGGGCTCGCTGCCGTGATCAAGGCCGAAGGCGGCGGGCGGCCGACCGCCCACCCCGTGCTGTGGTGGGCGCTGGCGGGGGCCTTCACCGGCTGTGCGCTGCTGACCAAATATGCCGCCGTCGCCTTTCCCGTCTCGCTGCTGCTCTACCTGCTGCTCGCCCGCCGCCTGCGGGTGTTCGCCAGCGCCGGCCCCTATGCCTATGCCGCAGCCCTGCTGGCCGTGTTCAGCCCCAATCTGGTGTGGAATTTCGCCACCGGCTTCGTCGCCGTCGACCATGTGATCCAGGACGGCGAGTACGACACCGCCAGCCTGTTTAATCCGGGCGAGATGCTGGAATTCCTGGGCGGCCAGTTCGGCGTGTTCGGCCCGGTGACCTTCGGCGCGCTGCTCTACGCGATTGCCCGCTGGCAGCGCAGTTGCCAGGTGCCCGGCGTGCGCCTGCTGCTGTGCTTCGCCGTGCCCCTGCTGGGCTTCATGACGGTGCAGGGCCTGCTCTCCCAGGCCAATGCCAACTGGGCGGCGGCCGCCTATGTGTCGGCCACGGTGGCGGTGGTGGCGCTGATGGATGTGCCGCGCTGGCGCCGCTTGCTGGTGTGGATGCTGGCGGCCCATCTGGCGCTGGCGGTGGCGGTGCCGCTGGTGGAGCCCGTGGGGCAGGCCACCGGCCTGTTCCACGAGGCCCGCCGCGACCCCTTCCGCCGCATGCGCGGCTGGGACGAGCTGGCCGCCGCAATCGATGCCGTGCGCCAGGCCCGTGGCGACCTGCCGGTGGTGCTGGACGAACGGCGCTACATCGCCGCCGTGATGTACCACTCCGCCCGCCAACTGGACGGGGTCTATAGCTGGAACGCCGATGGGCGGGTGGACAGCCAGTACGACCTGTCGGCCGATGCCGCTGTTCTGGCGGGCCAGGACGTGCTGATCGTCACCCGCAGCAACGGCCGCTTCTACGACGGCTATTTCGACGAGTTGGAGCAGTTGGACGACATCACCGTGCCGACGCATGAGGACGGTGCGCTGCTGGTGCATGTGTGGCTGGGCCGCGGTTTCCATGGCTATGGCCCCACGGCCGCCGGTGCGGCCGCCCCCGGCCCGGCGGAGGAGGGATAGCATGCGGCCGCCGCTCGACCCCTTCGCGCCGCGCCTCCTGTGGCGGGTGGCGGCAGCGATCTTCTGGGTCAGCGTGCTGTTCATGCTGGCGCCGGGGATCGACCGCTGGGTGTCGCGCCAGCTTTCCTCACCGGAAACCGGGTTCTTCTGGGCCGACCTTGGGGTGTGGCGGCTGGTGCGCGACCTGGTGGTGATCAGCGTCGCGGCAGTGGCGGTGGCGGCCCTGGCGACGCTGGCCGCGCGGCTTCTGTGGCCGCGCCGCCGCGGCATCATGCGGGTCGGCACGGCACTCTACCTGGTGGCCAGCCTGGCCCTGGTGCCGGGCCTGCTGGTGAACGGCGTGCTGAAGGACAATTGGGGCCGGCCGCGGCCGATCCACTTGGCGGAGTTCCGCGATCCGCCCGCGCTGGCGCCGGACCTGGAGTTCCAGCCGGTCTGGGTGATGTCCGATCAGTGCCCGGCCAACTGCTCCTTCGTCAGCGGCGAGGCGTCGGCTGCCATGGTGCTGGTGGCCCTGGTGCCGCTGGTGGCGCCGCGCCGGCGCCGCGCGGCCCTGGCGGCAGCGCTGGCCTGGGGCGGGCTGGTGAGTGCGGTACGGGTGATCCAGGGCGGCCATTTCCTCAGCGACGTGGTGCTGGCGGGCCTGCTCACCTATCTGGCGGTCGGCCTGCTGCACCGCTGGTTGCGCAGCCACCCGCCGAACTGGTTGGAGGAGCGGGCGCTGGTACGAAGGGTTGCAGCGCTTCACACATTTTTAACCAGACACGGTCGAGGGTCTACGGAAGGCCGTGAAGATCGCTCCGTAAGCTCTGGATAAGCCAACACTCTTTCCAGCGATTGTATCGGCGCGGACGAGACGCTAAGGTTGCGCGGCCGGGGCCGTATCCCGGTCGCCCGGCTGAGCCATCACGTCCGGGATGGTTTTCCATTGTGCACAGCGCTGGTGTGCACGGCGCCGGTGAACACGGCGCAGGGCGAGGGGAGTTCGGGTGGTTCGCAGGGCAAACAGAGCGAAGGCCCGCCGGCGCTGGTTCGTCGACCGCCAATTCCTGCTGCGCTCGGAAACGGGCGTGCGGCAGATCCGGGTGTCCCGCCGCGATCAGATCCTGGCGCTTGCCGTGGCGTCCGGCGTCGCCTTCTGGGCAGTGGCCACCTCGGTGTCGACCGCCATGTTCGCCGTCCACCAGATGGAATCCGCCGAAACCATCGAACACCTGGAAATGGGCTACGCCCAACTGGTGTCCCGCCTCAGCCGTTCGGGCGCGCAGACCCGCGAGCTGGTGGAGGAGATGCCGCAGATCCCCACCCTCGGCCAGCGCCTGGTGGCCCACAACAACCTGCTGGCCACCCGGGTGGACGAGCTGGAACAGTCGCTCGCCGGGGCGGAGGCCGAACGCAATGCCCTGGCCGTGGCGCTCGCCCAGCGCAGCGATGAGCTGAACGCCACCGCCGCCGACCTGGCCGCCAGCCGCGACGCGCTGACGATGGCGCAGGCGGACAGCGACCGCCACGCCCAGGCGGCCGACCTGGCCGAGGTGAGCCGCGACGAGGCGCTGGTGCAGTTGCGCGAGGCGCGCGCCCAGCGGACGCGTGAGCTGCGCCGGGCCGAAGAGGCCGAAGCCCGTGCCGAAGATCTGGGCCACCGCGTCGACGAGTTGAGCGTGGCGGTGCGCAGCGCCTCGCGCACCGTGGCAACGGTGGCCGACGAGCGCGACGCGCTTGAGACCGAACGCGACGAGCTGGCCGATGAACTGGCCGACGCGCAGGACCAGGTGCTGACCCTGGCGGCCGATCTGGAAGATGCGCGCACCCTGATGGGCAGCATGACCACCAGCCAGGACGGCCAGGCGGCGGAACTGCAACAGATGGCCGACCGGCTTGCCGAGGCGGAGGCGGACCTCGCCGCCGCCCAACTGCGCATCGACGGCCTGGAAGACGGGCTGGAGTTTGCCCGCCTCAACGCCGGTGCGCTGGCCTGGAGCCGCGAGGCCCTGACGGTCAGCAATGCCGAGCTGGCCGGGCGGGCACAGCGGCTCGACGACGAGTTGGACACGCTGCGCAACGTGCAGGGCCAGTTCGTCGCCGACCTGCAGGACCGGCTGGCCCAGCAGGTGGACGGCATGCACATGGCGCTGGCCAGCACCGGGCTCGACGTCGACGAGATGATGGCCGACCTCCACATGGATCCCGACGGCGCCTATGGCGGCCCGCTGGTGCCGGAACTGCCGGACTACCTGCTGGGCCACGACGGCTGGACCGCGGCGGCCGACGTGCTGGCGCTGGCCGACGAGGTGTCCGGCCTCACCGAGGTGGCCGATGCCCTGCCGCTGGGCCGTCCGGCGGGCCTCGACACCCGGCTTTCCAGCGGGTTCGGCACGCGGCGCGACCCGTTCACCGGCCGCACGGCGCGCCACGAGGGGCTGGATTTCGCCGGCAGCTACGGCGCGCCGGTCTACGCCACGGCACCGGGCACCGTGCTGGTGGCCGGCTGGCAGGGGGCCTACGGCCGCATGGTGGAAATCCAGCATCCCTTCGGGCTGATCACCCGATATGCACATCTGTCCTCGGTTTCCGTGAACGTCGGCGACGTTGTCGGTTATGGTGAACAAGTCGGCACACTCGGCAGCTCCGGGCGCAGCACGGGGCCGCACCTGCACTACGAAGTGCGGGTCGAGGGAACACCGCGCGATCCCATGAGCTTTCTGAGGGCTGGATACGATGTTCTCGAAGTCACAGACGCCGAATGAACCCCGCCAGGAGGCCGCCAACCGGCCTCCGTCCTCCAGCGACGCCCCGCCGTCGATCATCAGCGTCGACATGAAGATCGTCGGCAATCTGGTGACCGACGGCGACGTTCAGATCGACGGCACGATCGAGGGCGACGTGCGCAGCCATTCCCTGTCGGTGGGGCGGACGGCCCAGATCTCCGGCGAACTGGTGGCGGACGTGGTGCGCATCTGGGGGCGGGTGGAAGGCCGGGTGTGCGGCCGCGAGGTTTCCTTGATGGAAACCGCGGAGGTGAACGGCGACATCCTGCACGAAACGCTGGAAGTGGCCCGCGGTGCCGTGGTGGACGGATCGGTGAAGCGCCAGAAGGGCGACGCCCTGCTGTCGACCCCCAAGCTCCAGGTCACCCACCGCAAGCCCGCCGAAACCGCAGCGCCGGAGCCCACATCGCCGGGGGAGTCCGAAACGCCGGCGGTGGCCGCCGCCGGCAACGCGTAGCCCCCCGCCGCCGCACGCCGGCCGGCCGCGACGGTTCAGCCTAGGCCGATCAACTCCGGCAGGCTGGTCAGATCCGGCCGCGTGGCCGATGGCCCGGTGGGCAGGCGCTCGGCGGTCTTGCCGGTGCGGTTCACCCACAGCACCGGGAAGCCGAAGCAGGCCGCCCCGGCGACGTCCCAGCCGTTGGACGAGATGAAGCAGATCTCCCGCCGCACGACGCCGAGCCGTTCCACCGCAAGCTGGTAGACCCGCGGGTGCGGCTTGAAGATGCCGACGCTTTCCACCGACAGCACATAGTCCAGCAGGGTGCCGATGCGGGCGGTTACGGTGGCGCTGCGCAGCATCTCCGGCGAGCCGTTCGACAGGATGGCGGTGGCGATGCCGGCCTTCTTCAGGGTTTCCAGGGTGCCGCGGGCATCGGGATAGGCATCCAGCACCCGGTACTGGTCCATCAGGTCGGCACGGAGCTGGGCATCGGCGGTGATGCCCGTTTCCTCCAGCGCGAAGTCCAGCGCCCAACTGGTCACGGCCATGAAGTCCACGTGCCGGCCCATCAGCGACATCAGCCAGGTGTATTCAAGCTGCTTGGTGCGCCAGGCGGCCGACAGGGCATCGGCCCGGTCGTCCAGGCGGCTGCGCAGGCGTTCGGCCGCCGAGCTGGTGTCGAACAGCGTGCCGTAGGCGTCGAACACGCAGGCGCGGATACCGGGAAACAGGGCGTCTTCAGCGGGCAAGATCGGCCTCCAATCCGCCGACCACCGGAGCGTTGCCAAGGCGGACCCGATACACCTGCACGTCTTCCAGAACGCGCATCACGTAGTTGCGGGTCTCGTAGATCGGCACGCTCTCCAGCCAGTCGATCACATCGATGCCGGGATCGCGCGGATCGCCCAGGCTTTCCAGCCAGTTGTCCACCCGCGAGGGCCCGGCGTTGTAGGCGGCGATCGCCAGCACATACGACCCGCCGAAGCGCTCCAGCATGCTCGCCAGATAGGCGCTGCCCAGGCGGATGTTGTGGCCCGGATCGCTGGTCAGCATCCCCACATTGTGGGCAATGCCGAGCTGTCCGGCAACGCCCGCGGCGGTGGCCGGCATAAGCTGCATCAGTCCGCGCGCCCCGGCCGGGCTGATGGCACCGGCGTCGAACTCGCTTTCCCGGCGCATCAGGGCCAGCACCAGCGCCCCTTCCACCCGCGGGTCGGCGGTGGACAGGTCGATCACCGGATAGCCGGTCTCGTACAGCACGATGTTCTCGAAGATGAGCTGCTTGACCGCGTACACGCCCATGTGCGGCAGGCCCAGGCTGTCCGCCAGGTCGGCGATCGCCCTGAGGGCGGCGGGGTTAGTGCCGGCGGCCTGGGTGGCGGCGCGGAAGAACAGCTCGGTGCGACGGTCCTGGCCGATCTGGTGGAGGGCCGGGATGATGCGGCCGAACTCCGACCCGGCGAAGGCGGGATCGGCGGCGGGATCGGGCGGCAGCGGCCCCACGGTGGGCTGGCCGATGGGGGTGGCGGCAAGCTGGCCGTAGAAGGCCGAACTGTTCTGGGCCGCCACGGCATACCACTGGGCGGCTTCCGCATCGCGGCCCAGATCGGCCAGCGCGCGGGCCGACCAATAGGCGCCGCGGCCCAGGCTGATGGGCGTGCCCACATTGGCATAGAGCGCCTGGAAATGGCCGAAGGCCGCCTCAGGATCGTTGAGGAAGCGCAGGGCGATCCAGCCGGACAGCCATTCCGCCTGGGAGCGGGCGAAGCTGTCGGTCTGGCGATGCTGGGAGGCCACCTGATAGGCGCGTGCCGTATCGCCGGCCGTCAGCAGATCGCGGGCGATGATGTTGCGTTCCGACCACCAGGCGCTGGGGTGGGTAAGCTGGGCCGGCTGCTGGGCCAGGATCTCGATGGCGCCGTCGATGCGGTCGGAGCGGCGGCGCCAGCGCAGCCGCTCGTAGAGCAGGCCTTCGTTGGTCTGCAGCTCCGCCGGCACCGCGGCGATCAGGGCATCCACCCCGTCGGCCTGGTTGGCGAGCTGGATGCGCGCCTCCGCCAGCGCCCGCGTGGCGGCGTCCACATGGGGCATCAGCCAGCGCGCCTCGCGCAGCCGCCCGTCCCAGATCAGCCGGTCCATGCGCAGCGCATGGTCGGTGGGGGTGAGCAGGTGGCCGACGGCGCTCAGCAGGTCGTCCTGGCTCTGGGCCGACACCGTCAGCTCCGGCCAGATGCCGTGCAGCATGGCCTGCGCTTCGTCCAGCCGGCCGGCACCTTCCAGCGCCTGGGCGTAGCGCACCGTGCCGTCCACGGTTACCGGCGGGTGGGCCTCGAAATAGGCCAGCACCTCGGCCCGCCCCAGGCCCGCCGGCATCAGCCGCTCGGCCTGGCTGCGCAGGCCCCGCTGGTCCGGCCAATCGGGGTGGCGGCCGAGGAAATCGGCGATCTCGGCGAAGCTGCGGTCGCCGGCGTCGTTGGACATGGCCACCCAGTCGACCACCTCGCGCAGCACCGGGTCGCTGGCCTGCCGTTCGATCGCCCGGGCGGTCGCCCAGGCTTGCAGATCAGCCGCTTCGAAGGCCGCCTGGTAGACCAGCACGTCGGACTGGCTGAGTTGCGCGGAGGCCGCCCAGGGCGCATACACCGCCAAGGCGAGGACGGCGGCGGTCAACTTGGCAAGGGCGGGCCGGGCCACTACGCTGGATGCTCGACAGATCATGGAGTCACACGGATGTTTCGAGGGTCGATGACCGCCCTGGTGACCCCGTTCACCGCCGACGGCGTGGACGAACGGGCGTTCCAGGACTTGGTGGAATGGCAGATCGCGGAGGGCACCGAAGCGGTGGTGCCCTGCGGCACCACCGGGGAGTCGCCGACCCTCAGCCATGCCGAACACATGCGCGTCGTTGAGCTGTGTGTCGAGGCCGTGGGGGGACGCATTCCCGTGATCGCCGGCACCGGGTCGAACTCCACGGAGGAGGCGATCCAGTTGACCCGCCACGCCCAGGAGGCCGGCGCCAGCGCCGCCCTGGTGGTGGTGCCGTACTACAACAAGCCGACGCAGGCCGGCCTGTATGCGCACTACGAAGCGATCCATAACGCCACCGACCTGCCCATCATCATCTACAACATTCCGGGGCGCAGCGTGGTCGACATGTCTGTCGAGACCATGGCGCGACTGGCCGAATTGCCCAACATCGTCGGTGTGAAGGACGCCACCAACGATCTCGGCCGCCCGGCGCTGACCCGGCGGGCCATCGGCGAGGACTTCGTGCAGCTTTCGGGCGAGGACCTGACGGTCCCGGCCTTCCTGGCGCAAGGGGGGCATGGCTGCATCTCCGTCACCGCCAACGCCGCACCGGCCCAGTGCGCCAAGCTGCATCGTGCCTGGCGCGAGGGCGACCTGGCGGCGTTTGCCGAGGTCCGCGACAGTCTGGTGCCGCTGCATCGTGCCCTGTTCTTGGAGAGCAGCCCGGCCCCGGTCAAGTACGCGTTGAGCGTTCTGGGCAAGGTGGAGCCGCGGGTGCGCAAGCCGCTGGTGGAACCGGGCGAAGCGACGCGCCTGGCCGTGCGCACCGCCATGGCCCATGCCGGGCTGATCCCCGGCAGCAACGTCTGACGGGCCGACTCGGGCACAGCCGCCGAGCGTCAGGATTCCAGCCATGGCCAAGCCGATCCGCGGAAATTTTGTGGCCCAGAACCGCCGGGCCCGCCACGACTACTTCATCGACGAGAACCTGGAAGCCGGCATCGTGCTGGTGGGCACCGAGGTGAAGAGCCTGCGCGCCGGCCGGGCCAGTCTGCAAGACAGCTACGCCGGGGAGATGCAGGGCGAGCTGTACCTGTTCAACGCCCACATCCCCGAGTATTCGAGCGCCGGGCGCTTCTTCAACCACGAAGCCAAGCGGCCGCGGCTGCTGCTGGTACACCGGCGCGAGCGCGACCGGCTGCTCGGCTCCATCCGCCGGGAGGGCACGACGCTGGTGCCGCTGTCGATCTATTTCAATCGGCGCGGCATCGCCAAGGTCGACCTCGGGCTCGCCCGCGGCAAGCGCAAGGTGGACAAGCGGGAAGCGACCAAGGAGCGCGATTGGCAGCGCGCCAAGGCGCGCATCATGCGCGACCACGGGTAGGGCTGCTGTCGCCGGAAATGCCTGTTGGCATGAATGGTTAAGGCGATTTCCTGAAGTTAGAAATCACCTCAAGTCGGCGGCGATACGGCCGAAAACCTCGGCAAACATCGCCGTCGTCAGCCGGCCCGTGTTCATGTTGTAGCGCGAGCAGTGGTAGCTGTCGTACAGGCGGAAACCGCCCAGGTCGTACGCCTCGCCGTGGCGGAAGGGGACGGCCGCCTGGCGCCGGCCGAGGGCCGCCAGCACCTGCTTGTGGGAAACCAGGCCGAGGCAGAGCACGGCGGCCAGGTTGGGCATGGCGGCGATCTCGGCCGCCAGGAAGGGCCGGCAGGCCACCGCCTCCGCCCCCGTGGGCTTGTTTTCCGGCGGCACGCAGCGCACCGCGTTGGTGATGCGCGCATCGACCAGGCGAAAGCCATCGGCCGGGTCGGCGCCATAGGTTCCCTTAGCGAAGCCGGCGGCCTGTAAGGCCGGGTACAGCACTTCGCCCGCGCCATCGCCGGTGAACGGCCGGCCGGTGCGGTTGGCGCCGCGCAGGCCGGGCGCCAGGCCCACCACCAGCAGGCGTGCCGAAAGCTCGCCGAAGGAGGGTACAGGCGCGTTGAAGAAGTCCGGATAGGCCGCCCGGTTGGCGGCACGGAACGCCGCCAGGCGGGGGCACAGCGGGCAGTCGCCTGTTGGTCCCGCTGCCGATCCGGCCGCCGGTCCTATTGCGGGTGTGGCCGGGCCGCTCACTCCTCGGCTTCGGCGCCGTCGTCCTCCTCGTCGAGATGGCGCGACGCGCGCGGTGGCACGCCCTGGCGCTGGATGTGCGGCGCCAGATCCATCAGGTCGATGAAGTTGTCGGCCTGGCGACGCAGCTCGTCGGCCACCATGGGCGGCTGCGCCTTGATCGAGCTGACCACCGTCATGCGTACGCCGCGACGCTGGATTGCCTCAACTAGCCGATGGAAATCGCCGTCGCCGGAGAACAGCAGGATGTGGTCCACATGGGCCGCCATCTCCAAGGCGTCGATCGCCAGGTCGATGTCAATGCTGCCCTTGGTCTTCCGCCGCCCCTGGGAATCGGTGTATTCCTTCACCGGCTTGGTGACCATCGTATAGCCGTTGTAATCGAGCCAGTCGATCAGCGGCCGGATGGGCGAGTATTCTTGATCTTCGATTAGCGTTGTATAGTAGAAGGCGCGAATCAGCCGGCCTTTCTTGGCAAACAGATCGAGCAATCTCTTATAGTCTATGTCAAATCCCAAAGACCGGGCAGCGGCATACAGATTTGCCCCGTCGACGAACAGCGCCAGGCGCTCTTCCTTGTAGAAAATCATTTACTTCCTCGCTGCGTAATCTGATGTGTCCAGCCTGCAGACAGACCGTCCTTTGCCGGTTCTCCATACAAAAAAATCGGCTTATCTGGAAATATGTAGGGCCACTTTCCCGGATAGTAAGTCTGCCAGAGGCGATCGTCTTCGTGCGCAAACAGATATTGTCCGCCGCACACCCGAACGATATATGCTATCGATAAAGTTTGGCAAAGCGGAGAAGCCGACATGGCTCGTGTTACCGTTGAGGATTGCGTTGAACGCATCCCCAACCGCTTCGAACTTGTGATGCTGGCGGCCCAGCGGGCGCGGGATATTTCCGCGGGCGCGCACATCACCGTCGAGCGCGACAACGATAAGAACCCGGTGGTCGCCCTGCGTGAAGTGGCGGATGCCAGCATTCCGTTCGACAAGCTGACGGAAGCGATCGTGCGCGGCCACCAGCGCCACGCCGGCATGGACGAGCCGGACGAGGAGATCGTCGACCTGATGGCCGGCGAGGAAGAGTGGCTGCGCCAGACCACGGGTGCCGACAGCGATGCCCCGGCGTCCGACGACGAGACCGTGCTCAGCGAGAGCGAGGACGCCGAAGCGGCGGCCGACGACAGCATGGACCCGGTGCACGGCTACGACGACAGCCAGGCGGCCGAGGTGGAAGAAATTGAAGCCGGCATGGACGTGTTCGACGACGACGGTGCCGACGCCGACGGGGAGCGAGATCTCTAGGGCGGACACCACGCCTGAGATCCCGAAAACCGCCGGCGATCCGGTCGCCTGCGCGGCGTGCCCCCTGACGCCCATCCGCCGGGGGCACGCCCCATGATCCGCCAATACGAACTTGTCGAACGGGTCAAAGCCTACAATCCGGATGCGGATGAGGGGCTGATCAACCGCGCGTACGTCTATTCGCTGAAGGCCCACGGCTCGCAGGTGCGCGCCTCCGGCGACCCGTACTTCACCCACCCGTTGGAAGTGGCCGGCTTGCTGGCCGACATGCGGCTGGACACCGGCTCCATCGTCACCGGCCTGCTCCACGACACGGTGGAGGACACGGTCGCCACGCTGGAGGACATCCGCGGCCAGTTCGGCGAGGAAATCGCCCAGCTCGTCGACGGCGTCACCAAGCTCTCCCAGCTTGAGTTGCAGTCCGACAGGGCCAAGCAGGCGGAAAACTTCCGCAAGCTCGTGCTCGCCATGTCGCGCGACCTGCGGGTGCTGCTGGTGAAGCTGTGCGACCGGCTGCACAACATGCGCACGCTGGATGCCATCCAGAAGCCGGAAAGCCGCCAGCGCATCGCCCGGGAAACGCTGGAGATCTACGCGCCGCTGGCCGAGCGCATCGGCATGCATCAGGTGAAGGACGAGCTGGAGGACCTGGCCTTCCAGCACCTGTTCCCGGAAGCCCGCGCCTCCATCGTGCAGCGGCTGGTCTATCTGCGCGACGAGGGCGGCGACATCGTCGACCGCATCATCGCCGAACTGACCGACATCCTGAACCAGGGGGGCGTGGAAGCGCAAATCCGCGGGCGCCAGAAGCGGCCCTATTCCATCTGGCGCAAGATGCAGCAGAAGGACGTCGCCTTCGAAAACCTGTCGGACATCATGGCCTTCCGCGTCATCGTGCCCGATCTGGCGACCTGCTATCAGACGCTCGGCCTGCTGCACCACCGCTACAAATCGCTGCCCGGCCGCTTCAAGGACTACATCTCCACCCCCAAGCCCAACGGCTACAAATCGCTGCACACGGCCCTCATCGGACCGTTCCTGCAGGTGATCGAGGTGCAGATCCGTACCCACGACATGCACGAGGTGGCCGAACTCGGCGTCGCCGCCCACTGGAGCTACAAGCAGGGCATGCCCCAGCCGGCGGACATGCCGAAATACCGCTGGCTGCGTGAGCTGCTGGACATCCTGGAATACGCCCAGAAGCCCGAGGAATTCCTGGAACACACCAAGCTGGAACTGTTCCAGGACCAGGTGTTCTGCTTCACCCCCAAGGGGCAGTTGATCGCGCTGCCCCAGGGCGCCACCCCGGTGGACTTCGCCTACGCCGTGCACTCCGAGGTGGGCGACCGCTGCGTCGGCGCCAAGGTGAACGGCCGTATCGTCAACCTGCGCACCTCGCTGCACAACGGCGACCAGGTTGAGATCATCACCTCGAAGACCCAGAAGCCGAGCCCGGAATGGGAACGCTTCGTGGTCAGCGGCAAGGCGCGCGCCCGCATCCGCCGCTTCATCCGCCAGCAGCAGCGCGACCAGTATGCCGAGCTGGGCAAGGCGATGCTGCAGAAGGTGTACCGCCAGGAAGGCTACGAGTTCGTGGAAAAGCCGCTGGATGCGGTGGCCGGCAACTTCAAGGTGCCGTCGGTGGAGGACCTGTATGCCGGCATCGGTGCTGGCAACATCCCGGCGCGCGACGTGTTCTTCGCCGTCTATCCGGGCCACAAGCAGGCCGCCCAGCAGCGCCAGGACAACGTGGTGCCGCTCACCCGCTCGCGCCGGCCGGGGGCGGAGCGGGACCCGGCGGTAGCCATCCGCGGGCTGATCCCCGGCATCTCCGTCCACTTCGCGCGCTGCTGCCACCCGATCCCCGGCGACCGCATCGTCGGCATCGTCACCACCGGCAAGGGGGTGACCATCCACACCATCGACTGCGAGACGCTGGAAAGCTTCTACGACACCCCGGAACGCTGGCTGGACGTTTCCTGGGATGCCGATGTGGTGGAGGAGGATTCCCACACCGCCCGCATCCACGTGGTGCTGGCCAACGAGCCGGGCAGCCTGGGCACGCTCAGCACGGTGATCGGCAAGTCAGGCGGCAACATCACGAATATAAAGGTGATCGCCCGCTCCACCGACTTCTTCGACCTGCTGCTGGATATCTCCGTCACCGATGTGCGCCACCTCAGCAACATCATCGCGGCCCTGCGCGCCACCCCGGTGATCAGCACCGTCGACCGCGCGCGCACCGGCTAGCCCCAACGGTTTCCCCAACTCGCCGTCGCCCCAGGAACCATCGCCCATGGACCAGGCCCCAACCGCCGCCCCGCTGCGGCTCGGCGTCAATATCGATCACGTGGCCACGCT
>JAGQRL010000249.1 GCA_020425485.1 Rhodospirillaceae bacterium | reverse complement strand
CGCATCACCACCTCGGGCAACGGCGGCATGTTCCCGCCCGGCCTGCCGGTGGGCATGGTGGAATCGGTGCGCGACGGCGTGGTGCGGGTGCAGCTCTTCGAGGACCTGACGCGGCTGGAATATGTGCGCATCGTCGATTTCAGCGGCTTCATCGCCGACAGCACCATGCGTACGGCTCCCCTGCCGCCGCGATGAGGGCGGCAGAACCGGCAACGAAGGGGCGATAGCCGGCCATGCTCGGCGAAAACACCTGGCAGCGGCTGGATCGGGCAGCCCGCCACAGCACGCCCGGCATCGTCACCGTGGCGCTGACGCTGGTTGCCGTGGTGCCGATGCAGATGCCGCATTTCGGGCCCATCGCCCCGCTGGTGCCACTGATGGCCATCTACTACTGGGCGATCCACCGGCCGGACCTGATGCCCTACACCCTGGTGTTCGCCGTGGGCCTGCTGCATGACACGCTGACCGGCGGTCCGCTGGGCGTGCATTCGCTCTTGTTCCTGGCGGTGCATGTGCCGCTGGCCCACCGCCAGCGCCTGCTGGCCGGGCGCTCCTTCCTGGTGCTGTGGTGCGGCTTCCTGATCGTCGCCACCGCCTTCGTGGCCGTGGAATGGCTGGTCTATTCGCTGTACTTCATGGACCTGATGCCGGTGGAGCAGACGGTGTTCCGGGCGCTCATCACCGGCGCCACCTACCCGCTGGTGGGCTGGACGCTGGGGGCGGTGCAGCGCGGTTTCCTGCGCTCGGTCTCGCTGTGGAGGTCCCATGGACCGTGACGTCGAACGCTATCGCTGCCTGACCCGCCGCACCCTGGTGCTCGGCGGTTTGCAGCTCGGCCTGTTCGGCGTGCTGGGTGCGCGGATGTACGTGCTGCAGGTGTCCGAGCGCGAGCGCTACGCCATGCTGGCGGAGGAAAACCGCATCAATGTGCGGCTGATCGCCCCCTCGCGCGGCACCATCGTCGACCGCAACGGCGAGCCGCTGGCGGTGAACGACCAGAACTTCCGCGTCGTCATGGTGGCCGAGCAGAGCGGCGATGTGGACACCACGCTGGCCCGCATCTCCGAGATCGTCGACCTCAGCGACGCCGATGTGCGCCGCGTGCTGCGCGATGTGGAACGCCGGCCGGCCTTCGTGCCGGTGAACGTGATCGACAATCTGAACTGGCGCCAGGTGTCGCGCCTGGAGGTCAACCAGCCGGAGTTGCCGGGCCTCTCCATCGAAGTGGGGGAGTTGCGCCGCTACCCCTATGTGGAAGCCACCGCCCATGTGCTGGGCTATGTCGGCGCCGTTTCGGAAAGCGAGATGACCGGCGATCCGGTGCTGGCGCTGCCGGGCTTCCGCATCGGCAAGACCGGCATCGAGCGGGAATACGAGCACGAGCTGCGCGGCGAGGCCGGCACCAGCCAGGTGGAGGTGAACGCGGTCGGCCGGGTGATCCGCGAACTCGCCCGCGACGAGGGGCTGCCCGGCGCCCAGGTGCAGACCACGCTGGACATCGGCTTGCAGGACTACGCCCAGCGGCGCCTGGCCGGGGAGGAAAGCGCATCCGCCGTGGTGATGGACATCCACACCGGCGAGATCTTCGCCATGGCGTCGCATCCCAGCTTCGACCCCAACCTGTTCACCACCGGCATCGACACCACCACCTGGGCCTCCCTGCGCGACGATCCGCGCGGGCGGCTCTCCAACAAGACGGTAAACGGCCAGTACGCGCCGGGCTCCACCTTCAAGATGCTGGTGGCCCTGGCGGGGCTGGAAAGCGGCGTGATCGGCCCCAACGCCAGCGTCTACTGCCCCGGCTATCTGGACCTCGGCAACCACCGCTTCCACTGCTGGCGCCATTGGGGGCACGGCCGGCTGGGGCTGAACCAGGCGCTGGCCCAAAGCTGCGACGTGTTCTTCTACGATGTCGCCCGGCGCATCGGCATCGATGCCATTGCCGAAATGGCCAACCGCTTCGGCATCGGCGCGCCGGTGGGGGTGGACCTGCCGCACGAAAGCTCCGGCCTGATGCCCAACCGGGCCTGGAAGGAGCGCGAGCTGGACCGGCCGTGGCAGCAGGGCGAAACGCTGGTCGCCTCGATCGGACAGGGCTACGTGCTGGCGACGCCGCTGCAGCTCTGCGTCATGGTAGCCCGCATGGTCAACGGCGGCCGGGCGGTGCGCCCGCACCTGGCCATGCGCGTTGGCGGGCCGGACGGGGCGCCGGTGGACCCGCCCGCCCCTGACCTGGGGGTCGACCCGCTGTGGCTGGGCGAGGTGACGCGCGGCATGATCGCCGTGACGTCGGATCCCCGCGGCACCGCGCGCGGCGCCCAGATCCCCGAGGAGGGGATGCAGATGGGCGGCAAGACCGGCACCTCGCAGGTGCGCCGCATCTCCATGGCCGAACGGATGACCGGCATCATCCCCAACGACCAGCGGCCGTGGAACGACCGCGACCACGCCCTGTTCGTCGGCTTCGCGCCGGTGGATGCGCCGCGCTACGCGGTGTCGGTGGTGGTGGAACACGGCGGCGGCGGCAGCGCTGTAGCGGCCCCCATTGCCCGCGACCTCTTGTGGGAAACCCAGCGGCGGGCGCCGGGGCGGCCCCTGGCCCAGGAACCGACCATCGCCACCCCCGGCCTGGCACCACCCACGGGCGAGGGCTAGCGCCGATGACCCTGCTCGACCGGCTGACCTATGTGGGCGACGAGGAAGGCCCCTCCTTCGGCGAAAAGCTGCTGTCCATCAACTGGATCCTGGTGCTGCTGCTCACCCTGCTCGCCGGGGTCGGGCTGGCGATGCTGTATTCCGCCGCCTCGGGCAGCTTCGAGCCGTGGGCGTCGCGCCAGGCGATCCGCTTCGGCATCGGCCTCGCCGTGATGATCGTTGTGGCGCTGATCGACCTGCGCATCTGGATGCGCTTTGCCTACGCCATCTACGGCTTCACCTTCCTGATGCTGGTGGCGGTGGAAGCCATGGGCGTGGTGGGCATGGGCGCCCAGCGCTGGATCGACCTCGGCGTCATCCAGCTCCAGCCGTCGGAACTGATGAAGATCGCCGTGGTGCTGGCGCTGGCACGCTATTTCCACGGGCCGACGCTGGAGGATGTGGGCCACCCGACGCGGCTGATCGTGCCCATCGCCCTGGTGATGCTGCCGGTGGGGCTGGTGCTGCGCCAGCCGGACCTGGGCACCGCCATGATGCTGATGATGGTGGCCGGCGCCATCTTCTTCGTGGTCGGCGTGCGGCTGTGGAAGTTCCTGGTGGTGATCGGCCTGGGGGCCGGCGCCGTGCCCGTGGCCTGGACCCTGCTGCACGATTACCAGCGCGAACGCATCCTCACCTTCCTCGATCCCGAGCGCGATCCGCTGGGGGCCGGCTACCACATCCTGCAATCGCAGATCGCGCTGGGCTCCGGCGGGGTGTTCGGCAAGGGCTTCCTGCAGGGCACCCAGGCGCATCTGAACTTCCTGCCGGAACGCCAGACGGACTTCATCTTCACCATGCTGGCCGAGGAGTTCGGCCTGGTGGGCGGGGTGGGGCTGCTGCTGCTGTTCGTGATCGTGATCCTCTACGGCGTGGTGATCGGCCTACGCAGCCGTACGCATTTCGGGCGCATCCTCGCCATCGGCCTGGCCTTCAACCTGTTCCTGTACGTGTTCATCAACGTGGCCATGGTCATGGGCTTGATCCCCGTGGTCGGCGTGCCGCTGCCGCTGATTTCCTATGGCGGCACGGTGATGCTGGCGACCCTGGGAGCGTACGGGTTCATCATCTGCGTTTACGTACACCGGGACGTGCGGATCCCGCGGCGCGGCTTGCAGAGCGATATTTAGGGGGGTCGGGTCAAACCGGCCCGGCCCGCTCCGCCCGCGATTTCTTGTGCCCGCTTGCGCAACGTCAATGGCAGCGCCATGGGTTGATGATATTGCGCAGTGTCGCGCGGCCCGTGCCGCCGGCAACTGAAGACCGGCCGGCCCCGCCGCCCGGCGCCGACACATCGAAGAAGGCCCCCATCGCGCCCGGCCGGCGGGCGTGTTTGCAGCAAGAGGCTCCGCCATGACCGAACCCCGCCCCACCGAGCTGCCCGCCTGGACCGCGCTCACCGAACACGCCGGCACCATGGCCGGCCGCCACATGCGCGAGCTGTTTGCCGAAGATCCCGGCCGCTTCGCCACCTTCTCCGTGGAAACCGGCGGCATGCTGCTGGACTACTCCAAGAACCTGGCGACCACGGAAACCCGGCGCCTGCTGCTGCAACTCGCCACGGAAACCGGGGTGGAGGCGTGGCGCGACCGCATGTTCGCCGGCGACATCATCAACGGTACCGAAGGCCGCGCGGTGCTGCACACCGCACTGCGCAACCGCTCCAACCGGCCGGTCCTGGTGGACGGCAAGGACGTGATGCCCGATGTGAACGGCGTGCTGGCGCAGATGCGCGGCTTCGTCGACCAGGTGCGCGACGGCACCTGGACCGGCCATACCGGCAAGCGCATCACCGATGTGGTGAACATCGGCATCGGCGGCTCGGACCTCGGGCCGGTGATGGTGGCGGAATCCCTGCGCCCCTATCACCACCCGGAAATCACCGCGCATTTCGTCTCCAACGTGGACGGCACCCACATTGCCGAGGTGCTGAAGCGGGTGAACCCGGAAAGCACCCTGTTCCTCATCGCATCGAAGACCTTCACCACCCAGGAAACCCTGACCAACGCCCATTCCGCGCGCTCCTGGTTCCTGCAGAAGGGCGGCACCGAAGCGGCCATCGCCAAGCATTTCGCCGCCCTGTCGACCAACGAAAAGGCGGTGACGGCCTTCGGCATCGACCCCGCCAACATGTTCGGCTTCTGGGATTGGGTGGGCGGCCGCTATTCGGTGTGGTCGGCCATCGGCCTGCCGGTGGCGATCCTCATCGGCATGGACCGGTTCGAGGAGTTCCTCGCCGGCGCCCATGCCATGGACGAGCATTTCCGCACGGCACCGCTTGGCACCAACATGCCGGTGCTGATGGCCATGTTCGGCATCTGGTACCACAACTTCCTGGGCGCCTATGCCCATGCCGTGCTGCCGTATGACCAGTACCTGGCGCGCTTCCCCGCCTACCTGCAGCAGGCGGATATGGAGAGCAACGGCAAGTCGGTGTCGCGCGGCGGCCGCCCGGTGTCCTGGCACACCGGCCCGGTGCTGTTCGGCGAGCCCGGCACCAACGGTCAGCACGCCTTCTACCAGCTTATCCACCAGGGCACGCGGCTGATCACCTGCGATTTCATCGCCCCGGCGAAGACCCACAACCCAATCGGCGACCACCACCCCATCCTGCTGTCCAACGTGTTTGCGCAGACCGAAGCGCTGATGCGCGGCAAGACGTCGGCGGAAGCGCGGGCGGAGCTGGAGGCATCGGGCCTGGCGGGCGAGGCGCTGGAAAGTCTGCTGCCCCACAAGGTGTTTGCCGGCAACAAGCCCACCAACACCATCCTGCTCAGCGAAGTGACGCCGGAAAGCCTGGGCATGCTGATCGCGCTCTACGAGCACAAGATCTTCGTGCAAGGCGTGGTGTGGGGCATCTACAGCTTCGACCAGTGGGGCGTGGAACTGGGCAAGCAGCTTGCCAAGGCCATCCTGCCGGAACTGTCGGGCGATGCCCCGGTAACCAGCCACGACAGCTCCACCAACGGGCTGATCGGCTGGTACAAGGCGCACAAGTAGCCGGACGCCGAGCCGGGGCGGGCACCCGCCCCTCCGGCCGCGTGCCCGGCCGCGCGCCCGGCCGCGGACTGGCATCGCATCGAGGGTCTTGACGCCTTCCGTTTCTGAGAGAATATCTCGGATATGGAAGGCCAAGACCTCGACACCCCCACGCTCGACCAGCAGATCGCCCGCCGCGTCAAAGCGCTGAGGGCCGAGCGCGGCTGGTCGCTGGACGCCCTGGCGCGGCGCAGCGGCGTCAGCCGGGCCACCCTGTCGCGCCTGGAAAATGCAGAAGTCAGCCCCACCGCCGCGGTGCTGGGCCGGCTGTCCGGCGCCTTCGGCCTCACCGTCTCGCGCCTGATGCATCTGGCGGAAGGCGGCTTTTCCCCGGTGGTACGGCAGGCCGACCAGCCGGTGTGGACCGATCCCGAAACCGGCTTCCAGCGCCGCCAGGTTTCCCCGCCGGCCCCCGATCTGGCGGGGGAGGGGCTGGTGTGCACGCTGAAGCCGGGCACCCGCATCGCCTACAACCGGCCGCCGCGGCCGGGGCTGGAACATCACCTGCTGATGCTGGATGGCCGGCTGATCCTGACCACCGACGGTCGCACCCACGAGCTGGGGCCGGGGGATTGCCTGCGCTATCGGCTGTTCCAATCCAGCCTGTTCGAAACGCCCGCCGCTGCGGGCGCGCGCTACGTGCTGTTTGTGGTGTGAGGGGAGGCCGCAATGCCGGTCTTGGAATCTGGGGTGCCGATCGTGGAGGTGCCCATCGTTGAGGTGGCGGTGGATGCGGTGGAGCAGCGCTTGGACGCCTTCGCCGCGCTGATGCACGCCTGCGTGCTGGGCGGTGCGTCCATCAACTTCGTGCTGCCCTTCAGCGAGGCGGACAGTGCCGCGTTCTGGCGGGCCAAGGTGCTGCCGGCCATGCGGGCGGGCCATCGCCGCGTCTGGGTGGCGGAGGTGGATGGCCACATCGCCGGATCGGTGCAGCTTTCGCTCGACACACCGCCCAACCAGCCCCACCGCGCCGATGTCACCAAGCTGCTGGTGCGCCCGGATTTCCGCCGCCGCGGCATCGCCCGCGCCCTGATGGGGGCCCTGGAAGCCGAGGCGCGGGCGCTGGGGCGGCGGCTGATCACGCTGGACACCGCCACCGGCCACAGTGCCGAGCCGCTCTATCTCTCGCTCGGCTACCAGGTGCTGGGGATTCTTCCCGGCTACTGCCGCGACACCATCGAGGACCGCATGCTCGACGCCACCTTCATGCACAAGGTGCTGTAGGGGCGGGTGCAGCGAGACAAGTAAGCGTCTCTACATCTGCGCCATGCTGCGCTGTTCGACGGCCGCTTCCGGCGCGCAATAGGGCAGCGACACGAACACGGTGGTGCCGACGCCGACCTCGCTGTCGATCTCCAGGCTGCCGCCCATGCGTTCGGCGGACAGCTTGGCCAGCGGCAGGCCCAGCCCGGTGCCTTCGAAGCGGCGCGTCATCTGATCTTCGATCTGGCCGAAGGGCGACAGCACCGTGCCGATATGTTCCGGCGCGATGCCGATGCCGGTATCGGACACGGAAAAATCGATGCGGGTGCCGCCGACCACCTGGGCGCGGATGCTGATATCGCCGTTCGCCGGAGTGAACTTCACGGCATTGGAAATCAGGTTGCCGATGATCTGATCGAGCAGCCGCCGGTCCAGCCAGATATCCATCGGGTCGGGGTCGACGACCACATCCACCCGCAGGTTCAGCGTCTGGATCTGCCGGTCCATGATGCGCAGCCAGTCGCTCACCGCTTCCTTGAAGTTGACGGTGCTGCCGCGGTCCTGCCACTGCCCGGCTTCGATCTTCGACAGGTCGAGGATATCGGAGATGTTGCGCAGCAGCTTCTCGCCGCTCTGGCGGATGAGCTGGATGTATTCCTCGTACTTCACATTGTCGATCGGGCCGTGGTAGCCGCCGATCATCATGTCGGCGAAGCCGAGAATGGCGTTGAGCGGCGTGCGCAGCTCGTGGCTCATCATCGCCAGGAAGTCGCTCTTCGCCTGGTTGGCCCGCTCCGCCTGGATGCGCGCCAGCTTCGCCCGCTCGTGCGCCTCGCTGATTTCGTTGGCGAAGCGGGCCAGGTCTTCCGCCTGGCGTTCGATGCGGATGGTGGCTTCGATGAGCTGGATTTCGCGCCGCTTCAGCTCGGAGATGTCGGAATAGAAGGAAACGCAGCCGCCTTCCGCCGTTTCGGCGTGGGTGACCAGCAGCCAGCGGCCGCTTTCCTGGTCCTCGAACTCCGACAGCTCGAAGGAGGCGGCGGGGTCGTCCTCCGTGGTTTCGCGGGTGGCGTGGCAGATGGCGGCCACGCGGTCGGTCAGCTCGCGGTATTCGTCGGGCACGTCGCCCGCCTTCATGCCCACGCCGATCGGCGGATCGGCCCGGCCGAACAGCTCGGGGAAGGCGCGGTTGTGCATCACCAGGGTGCCGTCGGCATCCCACAGGGCGAAGCCCTGATCGATGTTCTCCACCGCCTCGCGGAAGCGGCGGTTGGCGATGTTCCACTGCTTCTCGGCTTCGCGGCGGCTGGTGACATCGTGGATGATCAGCACCAGTGCGCTTTGGCGCACGCCGGGCACCTGGGAAAAGGCGATCTGCACGTCGAGCGCCCGGCCATCGCCGAGGTCGAGGCGGGCGTCATCGAAACCGCTGTCGGCGGCAAGATCGCTGGCCGACGGCAGCCCCATCGGTGCGTCCTGCCCGGCATCCGGCTGCCACAGGTGATCCATGATGCGGAAATCGCCGGACCGCTCCATCCTCTCGCTGCCCACCAGCTCCGCCCCCGCTTCGTTGGCACTGAGGATGTGGCCGCGCCGGTCGAGCACCAGAACCGCCTCGCTCAGGTTCTCGGTGATCTGGCGCATGAACACATCCGACGATCGCGCGAAGGCTTCCGCACGGCGTGCGGTGAGGTAGTGGAAGGCCAGGCTGTGGGCCAGCAGCGCCAGGATGATCAGCGTGGTCAGGCTGGGGTCGATCAGCACCCCGTAGAAGAACACGCCCAGGCTGGCCGCCCAGGCGAGCGCGATGAGCAGGGCGCTGGCCGCGACGATGAAGTTGAGGTGGCGGCGGCGCAGCCGAAACCCGACGAACAGGCCGGCGACGATGAGCAGGGCGGCCGTTTCCATGTCGGCCGCCCAGGGCGGCCGCGTCAGGTAGGTCTGGTCGCGCAGGTTCTCGAACGCCTGGGCCATCACGTCGACTTCGGTTGCCGGCTGGTGGCGCGCGGTCACCCAGATGCGGCCGACGCCGGCGGCCGACGAGCCGACCAGGATGGTGCGCCCCTCCAGCGAGCCCGGCAGCACCGGGTCGTCCTGCAGCAGCAGCCAGGCCGGGATGACATGCGGCGTCGTGGCGTCGCTGAAATGGATCCAGATGCTGCCGTTCTGGTCGGTCTCCAGCGACTCGCCGGCGACATCGACGGACACGACCCGCCCGTTTTCCGCGGTGCGGACGATGTAGCTGCGGGTGCCGAGATTGGCGCGCAGCAGCTCCAGGGCGAAGTTCGGGTAAAGCTGGCCGTCGCCGTCCACCAGCAGCGGCACGCGGCGGGCCACGCCATCCAGTTCCGGGGCCAGCAGCATCACCCCAAGCCCGCTGGGGGCCGGCTCCAGGCCCGCATGGTTGCGCAGCAGCCCCGGATAGGCGAACACGCCGGCTGGGTGGTCGCCGAGCACGGCAAAATGGCTCTCCAGCGGCGGACGGGACTGTGCGTCCAGCGCCCCATCGATGGACAGGCCGAGCACCGAGGTGCTGTCGCGCAGCGCCCGCCCCAGGTCGCCGTCGGGCGTCAAGGCCGGGATGGCGGCGGCCAGCGGCGGCGCGCGTCCGGGCGGGGCCCAATCGGCAAGGTCGCCGCCCCTCTGCTGCGGATCGGGGAACACCATCTGCAGGCCGATGACGCCGGCACCCCGTTCGGCCAGGCGGTCCACCAGCCGCGCAATCAGGTGGCGCGACCATGGCCAGGAGCCGTTGCGGGTGAGGCTTTCCTCATCGATGTCGACGATGATCACGGGGTCGGCGGGCTGCGGGCGCGGCACCGCCATCTGATACCCGTCAAAGACGGAAAGGTGGATCGCCTGCACCCAATGCGGCGAGTATAGTTCCAGCGCAATGAAGGCGCAGGCGATCACCGCAAGAGAAGCCAGGTGCGCAAGTGAATAGCTCTGCCCTCTCCCGGCCTTTTCGCCGGAGAGGTAGGTGTGCACAGCACTGTTGTATAGATGTGTTGTCTGAGGATTATGCATAAACGGTGCTGGCGCCCATCAGGCCGGTTCGCTGTGCATGTTTCTAACCAAGCACCGTGGTGCGACACGGATGTCGTTCAAGCGCTCTACGCAACAATGACCTTCGCGCAGACATGCTAACGAATGGTGACTTCGACGCGCCGGTTGCGGGGTTCCGCCACTTCGTCCGCCGTCGGCACCAGCGGATCCTGCTCACCATAAGATGACACCACTGTGACAACCGGTTGCGACAGTTGGTCGACGATGAGCCTGCGCACCAGCTCGGCGCGGCGGCGGGAGAGAATGGCGTTGAACGGTTCCGGGCCGACGCGGTCGGCATGGCCGACGATGTCGACACGCGGCCCATCTCTCCGGTTGATGGCCTGCAGCAGGTTGGGCATCTCGTCCGTCGAGGCCTGGGTCAGCTCGTCCAGGCCCTCCTCGAAATAGAGGATGAACCGGTCCGGCCGCTGGGGTTCGGCGTCGATCGCGTCGCCGAACAGCGTTTCCGTCACGTCGTCCGGCAGCACGCGGGGCTGCGTGAGCGAGCCCGTGCCCTCGCCCACCAGGGTGGCGGCACCGGGTGTGTCCAGCACCACCGAACCGGCGGTGGTGGCCACTTCCACAGAGGACTGGGTGGCGTGGCCATCTTCCAGGATGGCGATGACATCGCCTTGCAGTGCTGCTTCCAGGCGCGTCATTGCCGCGAGGAAGCGGTTCTGGCAGGCGCCGATGTCGGCGCGGCTGGAAGTTTTCTTCCTGCTCCTGCATCCAGCAGTCGAACGCCCCCTGGGCGATGGCGGCATCGGTGGGTGCGAAGATGCGGCCGCCGCGGTCCAGCGCGAAGGTCAGGCGGAAGCGGCCGGCGGTCAGCACGGCAAGCGCGTCCGGCTCGATGTCCCGGTCGGCCAGCAGCTCCGGCTCCACCATCACGCCGTTGCTCAGCGCCTCGGCCCGCTCCAGGAAGCGGGCGGCATCGCGCCAATCGGCTTCGGCGATCTCGTCCTGCGCCAGGGCGATGTATTCCTCAAACAGCAGGGCGGAGAAGTCTTCGGCCGGTGCGGGCAGGCTTTGCACCCGGGCCACGTCGTAGCGCTCGGCACAGCCCGCCAGCGCCACGCCCAGCGCCAGCCCGCCCAGCAGCAGGCGCGCCACTGTGCGCCTGTGCGGTCCGCGCGCCTGGCGCTTCCGGTCGGCCAAATCCGACATCTTGCGTTTCTCCGGGCCAAGCAAGGGGCCAGCCACCAATCAGGAGCCTTCGACCGAGACGGCGAGGCGCGTGCCCCTCAGGCCAATCACGCCCCAGGGCACCTCGATGCGAACGTTCTCCGGCGACAGGCGCCCGATATCCCCCGAAATATAAACCAAGGTTCCTTGAAGGACCCGGCCCAAGATCGAGTATTGCTGTTGCAAAGGCTCGAACGCGAAATCCTCCAGATGGAATTCGCTCTGCGGTCCCAGCGAAATCTGCGACGCATCGGCAAGTACGATGCCGATGGTACCATCGGCCCCCGTCTCGATGACATCGTCGTCTCTGATGCTCTCGCCGACGACGGCGGCCACCGTGTCGCCGTTTCTGACCACGTTCACGGTTCCAGAACAATTGCGGATGACGCCGACTTCAAGGTCCTGGGCGAGGGAGACCTCCGCTGCCAAAAGCAATCCCGCAGCAATGAGCGCCACCCGCGCAATCAACCATTTCATCCCGAACCGCCCCACCTGATCGATCTCCTGAAAATTGTAAGGCAAGGCGTATATCTGGTCTACTAGTATGGCAGCTCGGCTGCGTTGTCTGCAGCGTACTCTTCGCCGAAACCTGGTGGGAGAGCGGATCGTGCTTAACGCGCCATTTACCGGACAGGCCGGCGATTAAAGCACCGCTTGGCGCGCGAATCCGCAGGCCCGCTGCGGCTACCGCGGAACGGGATGCGCCAGGCGGGAGGGCTGCGGGGATAAAGGAAAGACCCGGCCGCGATGACGGCCGGGTTGGCAGGATCGGGGCCGGGCGGCCCGAAGAAAACTCACTCTGGGTGGAAACGGCACCGGCCCCCGCTTCAGCCGGCCGCCCGATCGACCATGGGTCACCGGGGGCCGGGGCGTGGGGCCGGTTCTGCCCAAACGGGGCTAGTTCTTTTCCTTGTCGACCAGCTTGTTGGCGCCGATCCACGGCATCATGGCGCGCAGGCGTTCGCCCACCTTCTCGATCGGGTGCTCGGCCGCCTTGCGCCGGGTCGCCTTGAAGGAGGTCTGGCCGACCTTGTTTTCCAGCATCCAGTCGCGCGTGAAGCGGCCGGACTGGATGTCGTCCAGCACCCGCTTCATCTCCGCCTTGGTCTCATCGGTGATGATCCGCGGGCCGGAGCGGTAGTCGCCGTATTCCGCGGTGTTGGAGATGGAATACCGCATGTTGGCGATGCCGCCTTCATAGATCA
>JAGQRL010000018.1 GCA_020425485.1 Rhodospirillaceae bacterium | reverse complement strand
TGATGGTGATCGGCGAAGCGCCGGGCGGCGAGGAGGATCGCCAGGGCAAGCCCTTCGTCGGCCCCGCCGGGCAGTTGCTGGACCGCATGCTGGCGTCGATCGGCCTGTCCCGCGCCGGCAGTGCCTACATCACCAACATCCTCAACTGGCGGCCGCCGGGAAACCGCCAGCCCAATGCCGGGGAAATCGCCACCTGCCTGCCCTTCATCGAGCGGCACATCGCGCTGAAGCGCCCGGCCGTGGTGATCCTGGCCGGCGGCACCTCGGCCAAGGCGCTGCTCAACACCACAGACGGCATCATGCGGCTGCGTGGCCGCTGGCGGGAGCTGGAGGTGGTGGGCCTGGCGGAACCGGTGCCGGCGATGGCGCTGTTCCACCCCGCCTATCTGCTGCGCCAGCCCGCCGCCAAGCGCGAGGCCTGGCGCGACCTGCTGGCGGTGCACAAGCGGCTCGCCCAGCTCGATCTGGTGCCCGATCGGCACAAGCCAGAGATGCCGCGCGATAGCGGCGCTTGACCCGGCCCGCACCCCCCGGCAACTGTCCATCCCAGATCCTGCCCGGGGGAGGGTGCACCGATGGCCTACGATCCCAACAACATCTTCGCCAAGATCCTGCGCGGCGAGATCCCCAACAGCACCGTCTTTGAGGACGAGCATGTGCTGGCGTTCCGCGACATCAACCCGCTGACGCCCACCCATGTGCTGGTGATCCCCAAGGGGCCGTATGTGGACTACGACCAGTTCGCCGCGGAAGCCTCCGACGCTGAAATCGCCGCCCTGGTGCGCGCCGTCGGCACCATCGCGCGGGCCGAAGGCGTGGCGGAAGCCGGCTATCGCGTGCTCACCAATTGCGGGGCCGACGCCCACCAGGAAGTGCCGCATTTCCACGTGCACATCTTCGGCGGCGAGCGGCTGGGCCACATGCTGCCCAAGCAGATGAAGGCCAAGTGATCCGGCACCTGCCCCTGCCGGCTCCCGCACCCGACCGTCAGACACCTCCGTGAGCCCCGCCGCCAAGGGGATCGTGCTGGTTTCGCTGGGCGTGCTGATCCTCTCGCCCGATGCGCTGCTGATCCGGCTGATCTCCACCGATGTGTGGACCCTGCTGTTCTTCCGCGGGCTCGGCCAGGTGACCATGCTGGGCAGCGTGCTGCTGGTGACGGAGCGCGGCGGCGCGCTGGCCCGGCTGCGCTTCCTGGGGTGGGCCGGCCTGGCTGCCGGGCTGGCGTTTTCCGCCTCGCAGATGGGCTTCGTCGTCGGCGTGCGGCTGACCAGCCCGGCCAATGTGCTGATCCTCGTCAGCCTGGCGCCCTTGGCCGCCGCCCTGTTCAGTTGGCTGCTGATGGGCGAACGCCTGGCCGGCGCCACGGCACTGGCCATCTTCGGCGCCGTCGCCGGAGTGGTGATCACGGTGTGGGACAGCACGGCGGTGGGAAGCTGGGTGGGCGACCTGGTGGCGCTGACCACGCCGTTCACGGTGGCGCTGGCCATCACCCTGCTGCGCTTCGCCCCGCGGATCGACACCCGCCTGGTGCTGATGGTGAGCGGCTGCGGTGCCATCGCCGTGTCCGCCTCGCTCGGTGCGCCGGCCATGCCGTCGGGGTTCGATTTCCTGTGGCTGCCGCTGCTGGGGCTGGTGGTTTCGCCGGTGTCCTTCCTTTTGATCAGCCAGGGGCCGCGCTACCTGCCGGCAGCCGAGGTGGGGCTGCTGATGCTGCTGGAGCTGGTGTTTGGCACCCTGTGGGTGTGGCTGGCGCTGAGCGAGGCACCCACCGTCAACGCCTTCATCGGCGGCGGCCTGCTGCTGGCCACCATGGTCGCCCATTCGCTATGGGCGCTGACGCGGCGGCCGACACCGCCTGCCCCCGAATAGTGGCCCAAACCCGTCCCGACCCGCTCCCAAACCCGGCCATCCAGCGACAGTAGGCTGATCTGGGTGGCCGGGCGGGCTTGCAAAGCGGCGTTCAGCGGAACATTATAGGAACATCAAAGACGCCTAAGGGAGTGGCCCCATGCACCGCAGCCGGCTTGCCTGCATCGTCATCGATTGCCAGTCCGACCGCGATCCGGCGGAAACCGCGCAGTTCTGGGCGGGGGCGCTGGGCCTGCCGATGGGCGACACCGATCCGAAATACGCCGACCTGGCGGTGCCGGGCGACGATCCGCGGGTGCTGGTCCAGTGCGTGGAGCATGACAGCCGCGTGCACCTGGACATCGAGACGGACGATATTCCGGCGGAAGTGGCGCGCCTGGAAGCGCTGGGCGCCACCCGGGTGGCGGAGGTCCGGGACTGGGTGGTGATGGCGGCACCCACCGGCCAGCGCTTCTGCGTGGTCAAGCCGCAGCGGCGGGGTTTTGCCGCCAACGCCAATGTGTGGCCGTAGGCGTGCCGAGGCGGGCGGTGCCGGAAGCACCGCCGTTGGGATGCCCGGAAGTCGGCCCGCTTAGGGGAACAGGCTGCCGGTCAGCGCCGTGTTGTTCAGGTTCTCCGGCAACGGGTCGTCGGAGCGGTTGACGAACAGGCTGCGGAAGCCGGGATCGGTGGCCAGCCGGTCGGTGGCATCGGCCATCACCGCCTCGATCAGGGCGTTGAGGTCGGCATCCTGGTAGCGGCTTTCCGTCGCCGAGCCGACCACCTGGAGGGAGTAGATCTCCTCGTCGGTGGCGGACGCGCGGACCGACCAGTCCACCGTCATCTCGCCGCCGCCGGTATAGGAGCGGCTGACCGGCTGGCTGCTCTGGTGCGGCCGGCAGGCCTCGATGTCGGCGTCGACGATGCTGGCTTCCACGTAGAAATTGGACGCGCGGCGCGCCGGCGTCGTCGTTTCGTAGCCGTAGCGCGTCATGGTCGAGCGCCAGTTGGCGCCAAGCTGGTAGTTGTCGATATACGGCTCCAGCACCGACGCGGGGATGGCTTCGTACGGTCCGGCGCAGAATACGCCCTCCACGAAACGGCCCACCTGCCCCATGCCCGGCGCCAGCGTCGTCTGCCCATAGTCGAGAACCGGCGGATGCACGATCTCATCGTAATAGGTCACCGCGTCCAGCGTGCTGGTGGCACCACAACCGCCCAACGCCAACGCCGCGACGGCGCACACCATCGTCCCGCGCATCTCTGTGACCCTCCTTCACCGGATTCGCACGGCAGAATACTGCGGACCGGGCTTGCATTTCTAGGGCAGCAGATGAACAAAGGGTGGCAGACAGTCGCTTTTTCTGACAGATCGCACCGAACGACGCGATCGGCCCATGTGATCGGCGGTGTTTTGCGTTGCCGCCGGGCATCGGCACGGCCGGACGACTCGGGCCCGGACCCACGGATTGACCGCCATGACCGACACCGCCTCAGCCCCGCCCACGCCGCCGGCCGCAGCCGGGCTGCCGGAAGGCGCCATTCCCGCCGCGCGCCGCGCCACGGTGCGCCGGGAAACCAAGGAAACCCAGGTGCGGGTGACCGTGGACCTGGACGGCACCGGCACCGCCCAGGTGTCCACCGGCGTCGGCTTCTTCGACCACATGCTCGACCAGCTTTCCCGCCACGGCCTCATCGATCTGGTGGTGGAGGCCACCGGCGACCTGCACATCGACGACCACCACACGGTGGAGGATGTGGGCATCACGCTGGGCCAGGCGGTGGCCCGCGCGCTGGGCGACCGGCGCGGCATCCGCCGCTATGGCGAAGCCCTGGCGCCGATGGACGAAACCTTGAGCCGGGTGGCCGTGGACATCTCCGGGCGCCCCTTCCTGGTGTGGCGGGTGGCCTTCGAGAAGGAGAAGATCGGCACCTTCGACACCGATCTGGTGCGCGAGTTCGCCCAGGCGCTCGCCATCAACGCCGGCATGACGCTGCATGTGGAAACCTTCTACGGCGTCAACGCCCACCACATCGCCGAAAGCGTGTTCAAGGCGCTGGCCCGCGCCCTCAGGGCGGCCGTGGAGCCGGACCCGCGGCGCCCGGGTGCGGTGCCCAGCACCAAGGGAAGCCTTTAGAGTCTTTTCGTTTTTTGCGGTTACGCTGCCAGCTCCTGCCCCATTCGCGCCATGTGCCCAGTGCAAGGGCGTCTTGAGCACCGCCTGCCGGCGGTGGAGGCAACTACGTCAGTGTCACAGCGTTTTGACAGAGTGTCCGGGCGGATCTGCGCCGGCAGCCCTTGCCGGCCGCGCCACCCAGCCGCAACGAGAGGTGAGTAGATGCGGGCGGTGATCTTCGACTGCGATGGCGTTCTGGTGGACAGCGAGTTCGTGGCCGCCAAGGCGGTGTCCGGCCTGCTGGCCAAGTTCGCGCCCTCCATCGATCTGGTGAAGCTGCGCCGCCACTATGCCGGCGTGACCGATGCCGCCATGGTCGACCTGCTGCGCAGCGAGTTCGGCATCGATCTGCCCGAAGACTTCCTGGACCAGGCCGAAGCGGCCATCGACCAGGCGCTGATCGACGAGTTGGAGCCGATCGCCGGAGCGAGGGAAACCGTGCGCCGGGTCACCGTGCCCATCGGCGTGGCCTCCAACAGCTATCGGCCGCGGGTCGCCCGCTCGCTGGCGCGCGCCCAGCTGACCGGCGAGTTCGGCAACCATCTGTACTGCGCCGACATGGTCGCCCACCCCAAGCCGGCGCCCGATGTGTATCTGGCGGCGGCCCACGGCCTCGCCGCCCACCCGCATGATTGCGTTGCGGTGGAAGACAGCGTGACCGGCACCCGCTCCGCCCGTTCCGCCGGGATGACGGTGATCGGCTTCCTCGGCGGCCGCCACATCCAGCACGAGACCGCCGACCAGCTGCGTGCCGCCGGCGCCCACCCGCTGGCCAGCACCATGGCGCAGGTGGGCAGCGTGCTGCGCGCGCTGGGGGTGTTCCGCTAGAGCTTGCGTTGCCGGTGGAGTCGGTTCCGGCCCGCACCCCCACCCG
>JAGQRL010000002.1:11801-15536 GCA_020425485.1 Rhodospirillaceae bacterium | reverse complement strand
AGCCGGTCTTGCGGGAGATCCCGAACTCCCGGCACACATCGCTCATGCCGTCGCCGTCGAGCAGCCGGGCCACGAACCGCAGACGTTCCTCCATCGCCGAACTTTCTTTCCACGGCATCAACACCCCCCGCGAAAACCGGAAAGTGTTACCCATGTGTCCGGTACAAAACGTCACCTATGTCTCGGGTCGGGCATATGCGCGCTACCGCGCTTCTGGCTACCTGAGTGCGGGTTGGCGCGACAGCCCGTCCGTCTCGGCCATTGGCGCGGGAGCCGCGGCCTCCTACTGAATGCCATCCCAGCGATCGACGGCGGGTTCGGCATTGGCCCAGTGCCAGGCATCGTCGTCGCCCCGGCAGATCACCGTCACGAAGTACATGTCCTCGATGTCGTCGTCGGTGAAGACGATCTGCCGGCAGGCGATATCGCCGCCGAAATCGCGCAGCACTTGCACCTGCCCTTGGGCATCCACCAGGGGCACGTCGCTCTCCACGCTCCACTGCCGGCTTTCGCCTTCCGGCGCGTCGCCCGCTTCGCTGGCGATGGCCTGCTGGACCAGGCGCACGGCCTCGCGGTTGTAGTAGTCCACCCCCTCGCTGAAGGCGATCTGCGTGCCCGCACCAACGGCGAAGCCCACCAGCGGGTTGCCGGTGAGGCCGCCGGCGAGCGCGCCGGCGCCGATGCTGGCCACCTCCGTGCCGAAATCCGCCGTGCCGGAACACGCCCCCAGCGCCAGCGATGCGGCCAGCATAGCCGCCGCCGGCAGCGGCATCCTGCGCCGGGCGGGCCGCCCAGCCGCTTGCCTTGCACGCGTGATGCCCGGTGTTGCGTTGATGGTCTGCATGGTGTCGCGGAACTCATGGCTGGTGAACGTGGAAGCGGGCCGCAACCGCACCGCGGGAGGTGGGAACCGGAGCCTGCTCAGCGGCGGTGGATATCGGCCCATCGCAGCACGGTGGATTTGGCAGTGGGCTTGGCCGTGGACTTGAAAGGCCAACGGCGGCACCCCGCGATCGGTTCCCGCACCTGCGCGGTGAATCCGGCGATTTGCTGGCGCAGGGCGGCTAGCGGCGGGGGGCTCAGGCGGGCGCGGTCAGGCGGAAGCGTCCGCCGCCGGCCGGTCGGGGCGCTGGTGCCGGGCGAACGGCGGCGGCGGCCGCGTCAGCTCGCCGCGCAGATCCTGCTGCATGGCGCGGGCAATGTCGGCGGCTGAACCGCCGCGGCCCAGCAGATAGAGCAGCTTGCCCAGGGCGGCTTCCACCGTCATGTCGAAGCCGCTGATCACCCCGGCCCCCGCCAGCCGCACCCCGGCGGCGTAGCTGGTGAGGTCGACGCTGCCGCGGATGCATTGGGTGACATCGACGATGACGACGCCGCGGGCGCTGGCTTCCCGGAGTGCTGCCAGGAAATCGGGATCGTGGCTGGGGGCGTTGCCGACGCCGTAGGCCTCCAGCACCAGGCCGCGCAGCGGCGGCTTGGCGATGTTGCGGATCACGTCGCCGGTGATGCCGGGGAAGATCCGCAGGGCAGCCACCGGTTCGGTGCTGGACGCAGCGAAGCGGAACGGCCCGGTGGGCGGCGGGCGCAGGTGTTCGCCGTGGATGTCCATGTCGATGCCGATATCGCCCAGCGCCGGGTAGTTCGGCGAGGTGAAGGCATCGAACCCGACGGCGTGCACCTTGGTCGACCGGTTGCCGCGCAGCAGCAGGCCGTTGAAGTAGAGGCAGACTTCCGGCACTTGGCCGGAGGCGGCCAGCATCAGCGCGGTGACGAGGTTGTTGCGGGCATCGTTGCGCAGCTCGCCGATGGGGATCTGCGAGCCGGTGAAGATGACCGGCTTGGCCAGCCCCTCCAGCACGAAGGACAGGGCCGAGGCCGTGTAGGCCATGGTGTCCGTGCCGTGCAGGATGACGAAGCCGGCGTGGTCGTCGTAGTTGGCGGCGATATCCTCGCCGATGGCGTTCCAATCGGCCGGCGACAGGTCGGCACTGTCCTTCAGGTCGGCGTAGTCGCGGATCACGAATTCCGGCACCTGGCCGCCGTGCAGTTCCGGCATGCCGCGCAGCACGCGTTCCAGCAGCCCGCGTTCCGGGGCGTAGCCGTCAGCGGTACGGGACATGCCGATGGTGCCGCCGGTATAGGCGACATAGACGGTGCTGCTCATCGCCGGGCGTTCCTGGACCCCTCCGATCGGTGCCGCCGGTGCGGGTGCCGGCGGGGACGGATCGGGCGGTCAGCCTAGCGGCGGGAGCAACGCCGGCACAAGCGACCCGGCACGCGGGACGGCGGGGCCGGGCTGCCCCCCTAGCGATGGTGTTCGAAGCTCTCGATGTCGCCGTGCCTGCCGCACCGGTTGCGGGCCGGCTGCGGCGCTTCGCGGATCCGTTGATTTTTCCGGTTGACGGCCTCTGCCCGGATCTGACACGGTCTCGCGAGTGCAAATCATTCGCAACTCAGCCATTTCATCCGCCTGCCTCCCGGCAAGGCCCCGGCGCAGGGAACTCGCCCCGATGCTGAGAACCACCGACCTGTCGGCTGCCGAGCAGCTTGTGGTGTGGAGCGCCCGGGCGTGGATGTCCGCCTACCGGGAGCGGCGGCCGGTGCTCGGCGATCTTGAGGACGCCTACAAGCTGTCCGGCATTGCCGAAGCGGCGCATGACATCGACGAGCTGTTCTGCCTGGCGGTCACCGGCCACCGCGTGCCGCTGTCCTTCGGGGCGTCGCAATGTCCGGCGGTGCATGCCATCGAAGCCGCCCTGGTGAATTGCCTGGCCGGCTATCAGATGGCCTGCCGGCAGTGCAGTGCGGAAATCCTGTGCCAGCTACTGGAGCCGGCGGAAGCCCGCATGGCCGAGGTTCCGGCGGAACGCTGGGCCCAGCGGCTGGGCAATGCCGGCTGGCCGCTGGCAATGATCACCCGCCGCCAGCTCACCGGCCAGGCACCGTTCGGGGCCCGCACCGCGGCCACCCCCATCCATCCGCGGCTGCGGCCCCACGGGCGCGGGTTCGCCATCCGGCCGAGCCGGCCGCCCTCGCGCGCGCCGGAGTGAGTGTCCGAACGACCGCAGTTGAGCCCCATCGCCCCGCCACCGCGGGCCCGTGCCTTCGTCCACCGAACGCCAACCGTAAACACCAAGACAGCCAGGAGCGAACGCCCATGACCGCGCAGCTTTCCCACCGGCTACTGTCCACCGCATCGGCCGTCGTGCTGGCGGCGGCCGTTGCCGCAGCCCCGCAGCCGGGCCACGCCCAGACGGCGGACGAGGTGCTGACCACCTATGCCGATATCGCCCACGCCATCTACAGCGATTCCCTGGCGACGGCCCTGGTGCTGCGCTCCGCGGTGCAGGATCTGGTCGACAACCCGTCGGCCGTCACCCTGGCGGCGGCACGTTCGGCCTGGCGGGCCGCCCGCGTGCCCTACCAGCAGTCGGAGGCCTACCGCTTCGGCAACGTCATCGTCGACGACTGGGAAGGGCGGGTGAACGCCTGGCCGCTGGACGAGGGGCTGATCGACTATGTCGACGCCGGCGCCTACGGCTACGAGAGCGATGAGAACGTGCTCTACACCGCCAACGTCATCGCCAACCCGACGCTGACCTTCGGCGGCCAGACGGTGGATGCCTCCACCATTACCCCGGAGCTGCTGGCCGACGAGCTGCAGGAGGCCGACAACATCGAGGCCAATGTGGCCACCGGCTACCACGCCATCGAGTTTCTGCTGTGGGGCCAGGA
>JAGQRL010000002.1:6048-11794 GCA_020425485.1 Rhodospirillaceae bacterium | reverse complement strand
AACGGCACCGGCCCCGGCGCCGGCACCCGCCCCTATACCGATTTCGACACGGCCAACTGCACCGGCGGCAATTGCGACCGGCGCGGCGAGTACCTGCTGGTGGCCACCGATCTGCTGGTGTCGGACCTGGAGGAGATGGTGGCCAACTGGGCGGCGGACGGGGCGGCCCGCGCGGCACTGGCCGAAGGCGGGGAGACCGCCGGGATCTCCACCATCGTCATGGGCCTCGGCAGCCTGTCCTACGGCGAGCTGGCCGGCGAGCGCATGCAGCTCGGCCTCCTGCTGCACGACCCGGAGGAGGAGCACGACTGCTTCGCCGACAACACCCATTTCAGCCATTTCTACGATCAGGCCGGCATGCAGGTGGTCTATTCCGGGCGCTATATCGGGATCGACGGGCGCGAGGTGTCCGGCCCGTCGCTGTCGGACCTGGTGGCGGCCGCCGACCCGGAGCTGGATGCCCGCATCCATGACCTGATGGACGAAACCTCGCGGCGCATGGCCTACATGGTGGCGGTGGCCGAAGGCGGCTACAGCTACGACCAGATGATCGGCCAGGGGGCCGATGCCGGCAACGCCGTGGTGCAGTCCGCCATCGATGGGCTGATCGCCCAGGCGGGCGCGTTCGAAGAGGTGGTGGCGGCCCTGGGGCTCGATGTCGGCGGCTTCGAAGGCTCCGACAGCCTGGACAATCCCGGAGCAGTCTTCGAATAAGAAGCCCGACATCGGGTGCGGAAATAGGCGGGTAGGACCATGCAGGCGGGGAAAAGCGGCGGGCGCATGCGGTCGCGCGGCCGGTCGAACAGTCGGTCGGCGGTGCGGCGCGGTACGGTCGGCCGGCTTGCCCCGCCGGTGGCTCTGGTGGCGGCGGTGGTGCTGGCGGTGGGATCGGTGGCCACCGTCCAGTCCGCTGCCCAATCCCCCGGAAGCCCGCTGGCGGTGCTGCTGGGCGGCGAGGGCACGTCCACCCGCACGCCCGACCACAACGCCTTCTCCCACCCCATGGCCAACCTCACCTTCGCCGATCGGGCCACCTTCAATATCGGCAACGCGGTGTTCCGCCGCGCCTGGGTGATCGCGCCGTCCTCCACCGCCAGCGGCGATGGGCTGGGGCCGCTCTACAACGCGCGTGCCTGCCAGCACTGCCACCTGAAGGACGGCCGCGGCCATCCGCCGGAAGCCAATTTCCCCGACGACACCCTGCTGTCCATGCTGGTGCGCCTCAGCGTGCCCGGCGAGGCGGCGGGCGATGCGCCGCTGCCCGAACCGGTCTATGGCGGCCAGCTCCAGGATCTGGCGATCCCCGGCCTGGCGCCGGAAGGCCATCTGTGGACGGAGTGGACGGACATCCCGGTGGAGCTGGCGGGCGGGGAAACCGCCACGCTGCGCCAGCCCAGCTACAGCATCGTCGATCTCGGCTACGGGCCGATCAGCCCCGATGTCATGCTGTCGGTGCGGGTGGCACCGCCGATGATCGGGCTGGGGCTGCTGGAAGCCATTCCCGAAGAGGCGATCCTCGCCAACGCCGATCCTGACGACGCCGATGGCGACGGCATTTCCGGCCGGCCCAACTGGGTGGAAAGCCCCTCGCTGGGCGAAGTGGCGCTCGGCCGCTTCGGCTGGAAGGCCAATGTGGCGACGCTGATCGACCAGAACTCCGGCGCCTTCAACGGCGATATCGGCATGTCCACCGCCCTGGTGCCCGCCTCCTTCGGCGATTGCACGGAAGCCCAGGCCGCGTGCCGGGCGGCTCCCCACGGCGCTGCGGACGGCGAGGTGGAGGTGGATACCCAGCTCACCAACTTCCTTCTCTTCTATACGCGCACGCTGGCGGTGCCCGTGCGCCGCGATGCCGACGACCCGGAGGTGGTGCACGGATCGGACGTGTTCGCCGATCTGGGCTGCACCGGCTGCCACCAGCCGACCTTCCGCACCGGGGCAGACGCGGCCCTGCCGGCCCTGTCGGACCAGGAGATCTGGCCCTATACCGACCTGTTGCTGCACGATATGGGCGAAGGGCTGGCCGACCACCGGCCGGACGGCGAAGCCACCGGCAGCGAATGGCGCACCGCCCCCCTGTGGGGGATCGGCCTCACCGAAGTGGTCAGCGGCCACACCTACTTCCTGCACGACGGCCGCGCCCGCACCCTCACCGAAGCGGTGCTGTGGCACGGCGGCGAGGCCCAGGCGGCGCGCGACGGGTTCGCCGGGCTGGCGCCGGAGGATCGGGCGGCCCTGTTGAGGTTCCTGGAGTCTCTATGATGGACGCACATATCGCGCAGATTGCGGGGCGGACGACTTGGCAGCGGCTGCGGCGCGGCGCCGGGCGGATCGCCGCCGGCCTGCTGGCCCTGGGGATCGCCACCGCCTCGGCCGCCGCCCAGGACACCCCCGATCCCCTGGACGTGCTGGTCGAGCGCATCGCCGCCGACCACGCGCGCTTGGCCACCCATGCCGAGCGGCTGGCAAGCAACATGGAGGGGTACTGTGCGGGGGAGGTGAGCCACGACCAGTTGCTCGATGCCTACAACGTCGCGGTCGACTCCTACCAGGCGGTGCAATGGGCGCAGATCGGCCCGGCCGTGCTGTTCGACCGGCGCTACCGCGTGAACTTCTGGCCGGACGACAACAACGCCATCAGCCGCCAGCTCGGGGCGGCGGTTGCCAGCGAGGACCAAAGCCTGCTCGACCCGGACATCCTCGCCCAGGCGAGCGTGGCGGTGCAGGGCCTGCCGGCGCTGGAGCGCCTGCTGGCGGGCCAGCCGCGGGCGGAGCCGGGTGCCTACACCTGCGATCTGGCGGTTGCCATCGCCGGCAACGTGGTGGCGATTGCCGGCGACCTGGCGGCCGATTGGCAGCACCCCGAACACATGCCGGGGATGACCACGCGCGAGGCGGCGCTGGACACCATCCTGGGTGCCATCCTGAACTATCTGGAGGTGATCTCCGACCGCAAGATCGCCCGGGTGATCGGCACCAGCCCGGAGGAGGCGCGGCCGCGGCGGGCGGAAGCCTGGCGCACCGGGCGCTCGCTGCAGAACATCGCCCTCAACCTCACGGCCATCGACGAACTGCTGTATTTCGGCGAGGACGGAACGCCGATGGCCGCCGATGCGCCGCTGCCGGCCTTGCTGACGGCGGCCGGCACGCCGGAGCTGATCGAGCAGAGCTTCGATCCGCTGTATGAGGCCCTCAGCCTGCTGCCGCCGATCTACCAGCAGACCATGGAGGAGGTGGCGACGACGGCGGACGGCCATGCCCGCCTGCTGGCGCTGCGAGCCGCCATTTCCGAGGTGCGCCGCCAGTTGGGCAACCGGGTGTTCCCGGCCTTGGGACTGACGGTCGGCTTCAACTCCATGGATGGCGATTGATGGAGCCGGCCTAATGGATCTGACCCGGCGGGGCTTCCTGGCGGCCGCAGCGGCCACGGCGGCCGTTGGCACCGGGCCGGCGGCGGCGACGGTGGAGGCGACCGGCGATGCGGGGGCGGCGGCCGATGCCGACCTCGCCCGGCTCACCCTGTTCGGCACGGCGCAGGACGGCGCCGGTACCGACGGCATCATGGTCGCCGATGTGGCGGGCGGCCAGCACCTGGCGGCCACGCTGCCCGGCCGCGGCCACGGCGTGGCGCTGTCGCCCGACGGCAGCCTGGCGGCTGTGACGGCCCGCCGGCCCGGCACCTTCGCCGCGGCCTTCCGGCCTGCCACCGGCGAGGTGGTGGCCCGCTTCGCCACCCCGGCCGACCGGCATTTCCAGGGCCACGGGGCTTTCAGCCGCGACGGTCGGCTGTTCCTTGCCACCGAGAACGCGTTCGACATCGGCGAGGGGCGCATCGGCCTCTACGACGCCACCGCCGGCTTCGCCCGCGTCGGCGAGCTGCCGTGCTACGGGGTCGGCCCGCACGAGATGGTGCGGGTGGACGGCCGCGATGCCCTGGTGGTGGCGGTGGGCGGCATCCGCACCCACCCCGCAACCGGCCGTTCGGGCCTCAACACCGATGTGATGCGCCCGCTGGTGGCGGTGGTGGATGCCAGCAGCGGCGAGCGCCTGGCCGAACATCGCGCCCCGGCGGAGCTGCACCAGCTCAGCCTGCGCCATCTGGCGGTGCGGCGGGACGGCTACACGGCGGTGGTGGGCCGCTGGGAAGGCCACCCCTTGGAACGCCCGCCGCTGATCCTGGCGGGTTCGCTGCAAGCCGGCCTGCGCCCGGTGGTGTTGCCGGAAGAAGCGGCGGAGCGGCTGGCCAACTACACCGGGGCGGTCTGCTTTGACGGCGGCGGCCGCTACATGGCCGTCAGCGCGCCGCGCGGCAATGTGTGTGCGGTGCTGGCGCTGGACGACGAGGGCACGCCTGTGCTGCGGCGGCTGCTCGATATCCCCGATGTCTGCGGCCTGGCGCCGGGGCCGGGCGAGGGCGAAGTGTTCCTCACCAGCGGCCGCGGCCAGCTCTACCTCTACCGTGCCGACGAAGACCGGCTGGAGGAGCTGAGCGGCCCTTCGGCCCGCCTCTCCCACTGGGACAACCACCTGACCACCTGGGCGGCGGAGCCCGCCGCCGGGTAGGCCAGCGGGCCGGGACCGAACGTGAGGAGCGGCTAGGCCGCCAGCGCCTTCTTCACCGACACGCCGTCATGGATCAGTGCACGGAGCTGGCGCAGCAGCCGGGCGGGGTCTTCCGCCTGGAAGATGTTGCGCCCGAACATCAGGCCGTGGGCGCCACCCTTCAGCACCTCCGCCGTCATCCGCACCACCGCCTCGTCGTCGTTGAGCGAGGAGCCGCCGGCCACCAGGATGGGGGCGGACACCCCTTCGGAGATGGGCGCCATCGCCTTGGCGGAGCCCGGCCAGTCGGTCTTGATGAGGTCGGCGCCCAGCTCGTCGGCGATGCGGGTATGGGCGGCCACCACGGCGGGGTCGAACGGGTCGGCGACGCTGCCGCCGCGTGCCGCCATGCTTTCGATGACATGGGGGATGCCCAGCCGCTGGGCCTCTTCGGCCACCCGCATGTTCAGCTCAAAGCAGCGGGTTTCCAGCTCCGGGTTGTCGAAGCCGAGGAACAGGTAGGTGATCACGGCATCGGCGCCCAACCGGGCTGCCTGTTCCACGGAGAACACCTGGCGCGTCTGCCCGACATCGAAGGCAAAGGGCGGGCCGGAACGCCACATGCTGGTGTGGTCGAGCCGCAGCACGATGGCCGGCGCGTCGGGGCCGGTCAGGAACTCCGGGCCGTGGTGCATGATCACGCCGGCCGACAGGATGATGCCGTCCACCGGGGCGGCACAGGCGAGCTTCAGGGTCTTGCGCACCTCCGGCACGCCGGGAACCGAGCCCAGGTGCAGGCCGTGGTCGAAGGCCAGGCACAGTGCGCGCTTCTGCTCGCCCCTGAGGAGCCGGCTCAGTCGCCGCTGCTTGCCGAAGGTCGTATCCATGGTCGCTTGGTCCTCCCTCACTGCGGAGTCGGTCTTGCGGGCGGCCGGGCGGGCCGCGGGATGGGGTGGCGGCGCGCCTACACGACGGTGAGCGGGATGCCGCGCTCCTCCAGGTCGGCTTGGATCTCGGGCTCCAGCCCGCTGTCGACGATCACGTGGTCGAACTGCGAGAGGTCGGCGAAGCCGTGCAGGGCCCGGTAGTGGAACTTGCGGTTATCGGCCAGCAGCACGCGGGAGGCAGCGACGTTGAGCATCACCGATTTCAGGCGCACGCAGGTTTCCAGCGGGTGGTGCAGCGTGGTGCCGATGACCGACGG
>JAGQRL010000002.1:0-6003 GCA_020425485.1 Rhodospirillaceae bacterium | reverse complement strand
CCGTAATAGGCGTCCAGCGTCGGATTGTAGGTGCCGCCCAGCGACACGATGGTGATGTGATCGTGGCCCACCAGGCTTTCGATCATCGCCCGGAAATGGGTGATCACGGTGAGCGATTCCAGGCGCAGCAGGTGGGGCACCATGGCCAGCACGGTGGTGCTGTCGTCCACCACGATCACCGCCTGATTGGGCACCAGCGCCGCGGCGGCGCGGGCGATCGCCTCCTTCTGCCGGCGCGCCTGGTTGGCGCGGTAGTGGTAGTTGCCGGCGAACACCAGGGACTCTTCGGCGGTGACGTAGCCGCGTTCCTTGCGCACCAGGCCGCGCCGTTCCAGGTCGTCCAGATCGCGGTGGATGGTCATGCGACTCACGCCGAAACGCCGCACCAGCGTTTCGATGGGCAGCCGGCCGGAGGCCATGACGTCCGAGACGATCGCCTTCTGCCGCTGCTCGACCTTCATGTGCGCCGTCCGTATCCGGGTGCCGGGGACAATATGATCCCGCGGCGAGGCCGGTGACGACCGCCAACTACACGCATTGGATGTGCGCTCCCCTCCCTCGGCATACCGCCAGTCCTTAACCGGATCTGGCCACGGAATGCCATTTCTCTCACTGTAACACAACAAGATCCCATTATCACGCTCTGCAGCGCAAGAATGCACAAAAGCTGGTGACAGGGTTGGCGCCGCTGGAGTAAGGTCGGCAACTTGGAAGTCATAACCGGGGGTTGCGCTTCTAAACCCGCCTTGCATGCGCCGGCTGCTGCGCACCCAGAATGACAACAATGTAACATGAGGGAGTAATGCCATGAAGAAATGCACTCGCACGTCGGCCCTGTCAGGTCTCGTTCTCGGCGTTTCCGCTCTTGCGCTGTCCGCTGGCAGCGCATCGGCGCAGGGAACCAGCTTGACATTTGTCTGGCACGCAGGAACTTGTGCCGACATCTTCGTCGAGATCGCGAATGACTTCCCGGGCGACATCGAGATCGTGCCGGCCCTGGTCCCCTACGGGCCGGAATGGCACAACCGCATCGCGTCGGAATTCGCCATCCAGGGCGACGGCTTCGACTTCGCCATGTGGGACAGCCAGTCGACGGCGGAATTCGCCGGCGCCGGCCACGCCGCCTCGATCAACGAGCTGTTCGACCGCTCCGACGTGCTGGACGCCTCGCTGTTCCCGCCGGCCTCGCTGGCCCGCTACGGCGAATACCCCGACGGGTCGGGCCAGTACTGGGGCCTGCCCATCAACCAGGACGCCTATGGCCTGATGTATCGCCGGGACCTCCTGGAGGACCCCGCCGAGATGGCCGCGTTTGAGGAGCAGTACGGCTATCCGCTGGCGGTGCCGCAGACCTACCAGCAGGCGCGCGACATCGCGGAATTCTTCACCCGCCCGGATGAAGGCCTGTACGGCTGGGGCCAGATGGGCGGCCGCGAATACGACTTCGCCACCACCGCATCGGACAGCTTCCTGTGGTCCTTCGGCGGCGAGCTGTACAACCCCGAAACCTTCGAGGTGGACGGCTACCTGAACAGCCCGGCCTCCATCGACGGCGTGCAATACTACGTCGACATGTTCCAGTACGGCCCGCCGGGCTCCAACAACTGGGGCTGGGACGAGATCAACGCCGCCTTCCAGCAGGGCCGCCTGGCGATGGCCATGCAGTGGTTCTACTTCAACGGCTCCAATGCCGATCCGAACGTGAACCCCTATGCGGAGTCCACCGGCTTCGGCGTGCTGCCGGGTGCGATCGGCCGTGACGGGCTGTTCCGCCGCCAGTTCAGCGTCGGCGGCCAGGGTGTGGGCATCAACGCCTATTCCCAGCAGCAGGATGCCATCCAGGAGTTCCTGGAATGGTACTTCCAGCCGGAACAGCAGCAGCGCTACGCCGCGGTGTGCCAGACCGGCCTGGCCTCGGTGCTGGAAAGCCCCGAGTGGCAGGACCTGAACAGCTTCAACGCCGCCTTCGCCGTGGCGCTGGCCTACACCAACGACTACTGGCACCTGCCGGAATACAACATCCTGCTCGATATCCTGCAGGAAGAGGTCTCCAACGCGATCTCCGGCGCCAAGACGGTGGAGGAAGCGCTGACCGACGCCGCCGCCCGCCAGGAGCGTGCCCTGGTGCGTGCCGGCTACACCATCGGTGAATCCGAGGCGCCCGAGGTTCCGGACACCGTGATTTCTCCGGTGGGCATGGAAGAAGTCGAAGTCCTGACCTTCGACTGATCCGCCTACCCGCAAGCGCCGGCCGTCCGGGTCCCCCATCCGGCGGCCGGCGCGAGCACGGGTAAGGCACCGGTTCCCGTCTCCCTGGGCGTGGCTGCGCACCGATGAAGAACAAGCACCTGATCCTGCCGGTCGTCATTCTGGGCGTGTACACGCTCTACAATGTCGGGCCGCTGCTGTGGCTGATGATCTCGTCGCTGAAGTCGCGGCCCGACCTCTTCGCCATTCCGCCGACCCTGGTGTTCGAGCCGCATCTCGGCGGCTACGAAGCGGTGTTCGGCGTCGGCGCGGCGGCCGATTCCGCGTCGTCCCACGGTGTCTTCGCCAGCCTCATCAACTCCATCGTCATCGCCTGTTCCGGCACCGTGCTGGCCACCATGTTCGGCACGCTGGCCGGCTACGCCGCCTCGCGCTTCAACTTCGTCGCCAAGGGCGACTTCATGTTCTTCGTGCTGTCGACCCGCATGATCCCGCCGGTCGCGGTGATGGTGTTCTACCACCAGATGTTCTCCAGCCTGGGCCTGGCGGACACCTGGACCGGCATGATCATGATCACGACCTTCATCAATGTCGGTCTCGCCACCTGGATCATGAAAGGCTTCTTCGACGGCGTGCCGACGGAGGTGGAAGCCATCGCGCTGATGAACGGCTATTCGCGCTGGTATGCCTTCCGCCACCTGGTGTTGCCCATGGTGCGCGGCGGCGTGGCGGCCACCGCCGGCTTCAGCTTCATCTTCGCGTGGAACGAGTTCGCCTTCGGCTCGATCCTCACCACCACCGAAGCCAAGACGCTGCCCGTGCGCATCTCGGCCGCCGCCGGCTCCACCGGCATCGAATGGACGCAGATCTTCGCCGCCGGCACCGTGCTGGTGATCCCGGTGATCCTGTTCTTCTACCTGATCCGCCGCCACCTGCTGATGGGCATGACCTTCGGCGTTCTGGGCAAGAAGGGCTGAGCCATGGCCGACACCCAGACGACCACCCGCAGCCTGCGCAAGCCGATCGGCGACCGCACCCTGTGCACGCTGTTCCTGCTGCCCTCGCTGGGCATCCTGGCGATGATGGTGGCCTATCCGTTCGTCTCGCTGCTGATCAACAGCACCTACCGGTTCTCCGCCTTGCGCAACAATGTGGAGCCGGTGTTCGTCGGCACGGACAACTTCGATTTCCTGCTGAGCGACCCCGACCTGTGGGACCGCTTCGTCTTCACCGGCCAGTTCGTGGTGGTCACCGTCACGGTGCAGTTCATCCTGGCCATCGCCGTTGCCTACTACCTGCAGCGGGACTTCAAGGGCCGCGACCTGCTGTTCACCATCCTGATGATCCCGATGATGCTCAGCCCCATCGTGATCGGCTTCCTGTGGCGCTACATCTTCAATTCCGAATGGGGGCTGATGAACTTCTTCGTCACCCAGCTCGGCTTCAGCGCCATCGACTGGCTGGGGGTGACGGACAACGCCCTGGTCGCCGTGGTGATCGCCGACACCTGGATGTGGACGCCCTTCGTCATTCTGTTGGCGGTGGCGGCGTTCCGCGGCATCCCGGTGTCGATCCAGGAAGCGGCCACCATCGACGGCGCCTCGCCCTTCTTCCGCTTCACCCGGCTGACGCTGCCCATGTCGGCGCCGATCCTCGGCATCGCCTTCCTCCTGCGCCTGATCGACAGCTTCAAGCAGTACGACCTGTTCTTCGCGCTGACCGGCGGCGCGCCGGGCTCGACCACCGAGACGGTGTCGTTCTACCTGGCCAAGGTGGCGTTCAGTTACTTCTACACCGGCGAGGCGTCCGCCCTGGCGGTGATCCAGCTCGTCATCATCATCGGCCTGTCGCTGATCTTCGTGCGCCTGTTGACGCGCATCGGCCGGCAACGGCAGTGACCCGGCCGGTGAAGGGAGCACCCGTTCCGTGACGGTACTCAGCATTCAGGACCTGTCGGTCGAGTTCGACGACGTGGTGGCGGTGAACAAGCTGTCGCTGCACGTGGCCTCGGGCGAGTTGGTGGTGTTTCTCGGGCCGTCGGGCTGCGGCAAGACCACGCTGCTGCGCTGCGTGGCCGGGCTGCAGCAGCCCACCGGCGGGCAAATCCTGTTCGACGATGAGGACGTGACCAACCTGTCGCCGGCGGACCGCAACGTCGCCATGGTGTTCCAGTTCGTCTCGCTCTACCCGCACCTGTCGGTGGCCGACAACATCGCCTTTCCGCTGCGCGCCCGCGGTGTCTCCAAGTCGGAGATCAAGGCGTCGCTGGACTGGGCGGCCCAGTTCTTCAAGCTGGGCGACCTGATGCGCCGGCGGCCCAACCGCCTGCCGCCGGGCGACAAGCAGAAGGTGGCGCTGGCCCGTGCCGTGGTGCGCAAGCCGAGCCTGCTGCTGCTGGACGAGCCGCTGTCGGCGCTGGACGAGCAGTTCCGCGAGGACATGCGCTGGGAGCTGGGCAAGCTGCAGGCCGAGCTGGGGATCACCACCGTCTACGTCACCCACGACCAGCGCGAGGCGATGTCGCTGGCCGACCGCATCGTGCTGATGCGCGACGGCAAGCTGATCCAGAACGCCGGGCCGGCGGAGATGTATGCCCACCCGGTGGACCGCTTCGCCGCCTACTTCATCGGCTCGCCGCCCATGAACTTCCTGTCCGTCCACCGCTCCGGCGGTTCGTCACCGTGGCTGGTGGATGCCGAAGCGGCCGACCGGCCGGGCGAGGGCACCGCGGTGCCGCTGGCGGCCTCTCCGGGGCTGGCGGCGCGCCTCAACAAGATCGGCCGCGATCGCTTCACGCTGGGCGTGCGGCCCCAGCATCTGGGCATCGACGGGGATGGCGGCAGCCGCATCCAGGTGCAGGTGGTGAACGCCTTTACCGTCGGCCACGACCACCAGTTCGACTTCTCCGTCGGCGGCACGCTGTATTCCGGGATGCCGGCGGCGCTGCCGCAGATCGGCGCCCGCATCGATGCGGTGATGACCGACGATCATGTCCACCTGTTCGACGCCGATACCGGCGATCGCTTCGACGTGTAGCGGAGGAACGGTCGCCATGCTCGAACTCAACGACCTCTCCAAACGCTTCGGCCGCCGCGTGGCGCTGGACGGCGTGTCCCTGTCGGTGGGCGAGGAGGAGATCCTCGCCCTGCTCGGCCCCACCGGTGCCGGCAAGACCACCACGCTGCGCTGTGTGGCCGGGGTGGAGAAGCCGGACCGCGGCACCATCGCCCTGCGCGGCGAGGACGTGACCAAGACCTCGCCGATGTTCCGCGACCTCGCCATGGTGTTCGAGGGGTTCAACCTGATCCCCGTGCTCAACACCTTCGACAACATCGCCTTTCCCTTGCGCTCCCCGGTGCACCAGAGCCCGGAGGAGGACATCCGCAAGCTGGTGACGAAGGCGGCGGCGGACCTGCACATCGACCACCTGCTCGACCGGCCGGTGGAAAAGCTGTCGGGCGGCGAACGCCAGCGCGTCGCCATCGCCCGTGCGCTGGTGCGGCGGCCGGCGGCCTATCTGCTGGACGAGCCGCTGTCGGCGCTGGACCTGAAGCTGCGCGAGGAACTGCGCGTGGAGCTGCGGGCGCTGCACCGCAGCCACCGCTCGGCCATCCTCTACGCCACCAACGACTATCACGGGGCGGCGGCACTGGGCGATCGCATCGCCCTGATCGACGGCGGCCGCATCGTGCAGACCGATACGCTGGCCACCCTGATCGACCATCCCCAGCATGTGCTGGTGGGCAAGCTGATCGGCAGCCCCTCCATGGCGGTGCTGGATGCCACCAGCCGCGA
>JAGQRL010000248.1 GCA_020425485.1 Rhodospirillaceae bacterium | reverse complement strand
GCCTGGTCCTCGCCGAACAGCCAGGCCGCCGGGTCGGCCCCTTCGGGCACCTCCAGCTCCGCCCCGCGGCCGCCGGCCATCGCCATGTCCGCCAGCGCCACCAGGAGCCCGCCATCCGACAGGTCATGGCAGGTGTCCACCAGCCCATCGGCGATCAGCCCGCGCACCAGGTCGCCCGTCAGCTTTTCCAAAGCCAGGTCGACGGGCGGCGGCGCGCCGTCCTCGCGGCCGAAAAGCTCCCGCAGGTAGATCGAACAGCCGAGATGGCTGCCCGGCGGCCCCACCAGCACGATGGTGTCGCAGTCGCGCTTGAGCGCGAGATCGGCGCGGCGCTCGCCATCGGCCAGCAGGCCGACGCCGCCGATGGTGGGCGTGGGCAGGATGCCGGTGCCTTCGGTTTCGTTGTAGAGCGACACGTTGCCGGAGACGACGGGGAACTCCAGGGCCGCACAGGCCGCCGCCATGCCTTCGATGGCGCCGACGAACTGGCCCATGATTTCCGGCTTTTCGGGATTGCCGAAGTTCATGTTGTCGGTAACGGCGAGCGGCCGCCCGCCGACCGCGGTGATGTTGCGCCAGGCTTCCGCCACCGCCTGGGCGCCGCCGGCCAGCGGATCGGCCTGCACGTAGCGCGGGGTGCAGTCGCAGGTCAGCGCCAGCGCCTTTGGCGTACCGTGGACGCGCACCACCGCGGCATCGCCGCCGGGGCCGGCCACCGTATCGGCCATCACGGTGCTGTCGTACTGCTCCCAGATCCACGCCTTGCTGGCGAGGTCGGGCGAACCGATCAGGGTGGCCAGCACCTCGGTCGCCGGGGCCGGCAGGGGTGCTTCGGCGGCTTCCACCTCCGGCCTGGACGGCGTGGGCTCCCACGGCCGGTCGTATTTCGGCGCTTCGTCCACCAGCGGGGCCACCACCAGATCGGCATGCACCTCGCCGCCCATGCGCAGCACCAGCCGGCCGGTATCGGTGACGGTGCCGACCACGGCGAAGTCCAGCTCCCACTTCTCGAAGACGGCCCGGGCCGTGGCTTCCGAGCCGGGGCGCAGCACCATCAGCATGCGCTCCTGGCTTTCCGACAGCATGATCTCGTAGGGCACCATGCCGGTTTCGCGCAGCGGCACCCGGTCCAGGTCCATGTCGATGCCGCACTTGCCCTTGTCGGCCATTTCCACCGAGGAGCTGGTGAGCCCGGCCGCCCCCATGTCCTGGATGGCCACGATGGCGTCGGACCGCATCAGCTCCAGGCAGGCTTCCAGCAGCAGCTTTTCCTTGAACGGGTCGCCCACCTGCACGGTGGGGCGCTTTTCCTCGCTGCCTTCGGAGAACTCCGCAGACGCCATGGTGGCGCCGTGGATGCCGTCGCGCCCCGTCTTGGCGCCGACATAGACCACCGGCGCGCCGATGCCGCTGGCCGCGGAGTAGAAGATGCGGTCAGCATCGGCCAGCCCCACGGTCATGGCGTTGACCAGGATGTTGCCGTTGTAGGCCGGGTGGAAGCGCGTTTCGCCGGCCACCGTGGGCACGCCGATGCAGTTGCCGTAGCCGCCTATCCCGGCCACCACGCCGGCCAGCAGGTGGCGCGTCTTGGGATGGTCGGGCGCCCCGAAGCTGAGCGCGTTCAGGTTGGCGATGGGCCGCGCCCCCATGGTGAACACGTCGCGCAGGATGCCGCCCACCCCGGTGGCAGCCCCCTGGTAGGGCTCGATGAAGCTGGGGTGGTTGTGGCTTTCCATCTTGAAGACGACCGCCTGGCCGTCGCCGATATCGATCACCCCGGCGTTCTCCCCCGGCCCCTGGATCACCCAGGGCGCTTCGGTGGGCAGTTCCTTCAGCCAGATGCGCGAGGATTTGTACGAGCAGTGCTCCGACCACATGACGGAGTAGATGCCCAGCTCCGTCACCGTGGGTGTACGTCCCAGAATGGCGAGGATACGGGTGTACTCTTCGCCGGTCAGGCCGAATTCGCGGGCCAGTTCGGCGCTGGCCGCGGTGGGGGCAGTGCTGGAGGTGCTGGCGGTGGCCTCGGATGCAGACATGGCGGGTGCCCTAGGCGGGAGATCTGCTTCGGGTAGCCGGATCGGCCACCGGCCGTCAATCGCCCTCGGCCCGCCGCGAGGCTGGCGATCAGTCTTCGGCCGGGCCGTCCACGTCGATCGGCACGCCGGGCAGGCTCTTCGACGTGCGAATCGACAGCGAGGATTTCACGTGGCTGACACTGGGCGCTGCGGTGAGCTGGGTGGTGAGGAAGCGCTGATAGGCGTCCCAGTCCTCCGCCACCACCTTCAGCAGAAAATCGGTCTCGCCGGCCAGCATGTTGCACTCCCGCACCAGCGGCCAGCTCAGCACCAACTCCTCGAACCGCTTGAGGTCCGCTTCCGCCTGGCTGTTCAGCCCCACCTGGGCGAACACGGTCACGCCGAATCCCAGCGCTTCGGGCGCCACATCGGCGTGGTAGCCGCGGATATAGCCGGCTTCCTCCAGCGCACGGACCCGGCGCAGGCAGGGCGGTGCGGATATACCGGCGCGGCGCGCCAGCTCCACATTGGTCATCCGCCCGTCGTGCTGTAGATCGCGCAGGATGCGCCGGTCTATCTTGTCTAGTCTGACACGGCGCATCGATGCACCCGAACCCAATCTATCTGGAAAACAGCGGAGCGTAGCCGATTGCTCCGCACTTGCAAGCTTCAACCCCGGCCACATCCTGATACGTGCAATTCTGATGACCTACCACACGTAACTCTGCTGTTGCCTTGGGGTTGCCTTGCGCACGGACCCTAACAGGATCATGTCCAGCGTCGGGCGGATTCAAGAGGATAATTGCCATGTCTTCCGAGCATCACACAAAGGTCCTGATCATTGGGTCCGGGCCGGCCGGCTATACGGCCGCGATCTACGCGGCGCGTGCCAGCCTGGAACCGCTGCTGGTGCAAGGGCTGCAACCCGGCGGCCAGCTTATGATCACCACCGATGTGGAGAACTATCCGGGCTTCGCCGACGTGATCCAGGGCCCCTGGCTGATGGAGCAGATGGCCAAGCAGGCCGAGCATGTCGGCACCCAGATGGCCTACGACACCATCGTCGAGGTCGATCTGACGGCGCGGCCATTCGTCGCCATCGGCGACTCGGGGGACCGCTACCTCGCCGATACCCTGGTGATCGCCACCGGCGCCCAGGCGCGCTGGCTGGGCATCGACACCGAGGAAAAGTTCAAGGGCGGCGGCGTTTCGGCCTGCGCCACCTGCGACGGCTTCTTCTTCCGCGGCAAGGACGTGATCGTGGTGGGCGGCGGCAACACCGCCGTGGAGGAAGCGCTCTACCTCACCAACCACGCCGCCAGCGTCACCCTGGTGCACCGGCGCGACCAGTTGCGCGCCGAGCAGATCCTCCAGGACCGCCTCAAGCGCAACCCCAAGATCTCCGTGGTGTGGGACAGCGAAGTGGCGGAAATCCTGGGCGAAGACGGCATGCCGCCCCTGGTGACCGGCGTACGCCTGAAGAACCGCAAGACCGGCGACGTGAGCGAGCGGCCCATCGACGGCGTGTTCGTCGCCATCGGCCACGACCCGGCGACCGCCCTGTTCAAGGGCAAGCTCGACATGGCGGCGGACGGCTACATCGTCACCGCCGCCGATTCGACCGCCACCAGCATTCCCGGCGTGTTCGCCGCCGGCGATGTGACCGACCGGGTGTACCGCCAGGCCGTCACCGCCGCCGGCATGGGCTGCATGGCCGCGCTTGAGGCGGAACGCTTCCTGGCGGCCCAGGACGACACCATGACCAGCCGCATTGCCGACCGCCAGACTGCGGTAGCGGGATAACCGGGAGCCTGGGAATCGCGCCCCATGGCATTGCGCGACCATGGGGCGCTTGCCAGTCGACGCGAGCCATGCGGAAATGCAAATCTTAACATGTGATTCGATAGCTTAGGACGCGGCGGCGGCAGCCAGGACGACGGGGATGGAAATGGACTGGGACAAGTTGCGGGTGTTTCACGCAGTGGCGGAGGCGGGCAGTTTCACCCATGCCGGCGAACGACTGAATTTGAGCCAGTCCGCAGTAAGCCGGCAGATCAGCTCCCTGGAAGAAAGCCTGGATGTCCCGCTGTTCCACCGCCATGCCCGCGGCCTGATCCTCACCGAGCAGGGCGAGTTGCTGCTGAAGACTGCCCAGAGCGTGCTCGACCAGTTGGCGCGGGCGGAAATCCTGCTCACCGAGAGCAAGGAAAAGGTGCGCGGGCCGCTGAAGGTCACCACCACCGTCGGGCTGGGCAGCATCTGGCTGACCCCGCGCATCCGCAAGTTCCTCGACCTGTACCCCGAGGTCGAGCTGAGCCTGCTGATCGACGACAGTGAGCTGGACCTGGGCATGCGCGAGGCGGACATCGCCATCCGCGTCACCACCCCGCGCCAGCCGGACCTGGTGCAGCGCCACCTGATGGCCATCCGCTTCCACATCTACGGCAGCCGCGAATACCTGCAACGGCGCGGCACGCCGCAGACGATGGCCGACCTGGACAAGCACGACTTCGTCATCTACGGCACCGCCAGCAAGCCGCCGATCCCCAACATCAACTGGATCATGTCGGTGGGCGACCCCACGCCGGGCTCGCGCCGGGCAGCGCTTCGGGTCAACAACCAGTACGCCATCCTGCAGGCGGTGCGCAGCGGGCTGGGGCTGGCCGCATTGCCGGACTACATCGTGCAGGACAGCGACGAGCTGGTGGCGGTGCTGCCGGACGTACAGGGGCCGACGGCGGACGCGTACTTCGTGTATGCCGAGGAGCTGCGCCATTCCAAGCGGGTCGCGGCGTTCCGCGACTTCCTGCTGCAGGAGGTGGCGGGCACCAAGTTCTAGGCCGGGGCTGACGGGATCACGCTGCGCCGGCCCAGGATGTCAATTCGGGATCTTCTGCCCTAATCTGCACGCATTGCGATAGGACGCTGCGGATCTGGCGGTGCCACTCGGCGCCGCCACGTCCGTTACGGCTTGGGAGTTGGCCGATGCGTCCCTGGATCCCGTTGGCAGCGCTCCTCACCATCGCAGCCCTGGCGGCGGCGGTCGCCTTCCTGCCGGCCTGTGCCCAGGACGGTGCGCCGGTTTCCTTCCCCACCCGCGATGTGGACGGCCTGTCGGGCCTCTTCGGCGGCGACGGTGCCGCCAATGCCGAAACTTCGGCCCGGCTGTTCACGCCGGAGGGGTTCGGCGCGGGGGCGCCGGTGCCGGCCATGGTGATCCTGCACGGCAGCGGCGGCGAATGGAGCGGCCGCGGCCAGCGCCACGGGCAGTTTCTCGCCGCCCACGGCATCGCCGCCCTGGTGGTGGACACCTTCGAAAGCCGCGGCCAGGGCCGCGACGTGCCCTATCTCGACCGCCTGCGCGTGGCCAATGTGCCGGACCAGATCAGCGATGCCTATGCGGCGCTCGCCTATCTGCGCACGCTGCCGGGGATCGACCCCGAGCGCATCGGCGTGATGGGCTATTCCATGGGCGGCGTCTCCACCTATGCCGCGGCGTTCGAGCAGATCGCCGAAGCGGCGGGGCGTGCGCCGGAGCGCTTCGGCCTGCATGTGGCCTTCTACGCGCCGTGCTTCCTGGAAACCGCCCTGCCGCGCACCACCGGCGCGCCCGTGGTGGCGATCTGGGGCGATGCCGACGAGAGCATCCACCACGACCAGTGCGCCCGCCTGGTGGCCAGCCTGCAGGCCGGCGGCAGCCCCGTGGCAGTGCATTGGCTGGCCGGGGCCGCCCATGGCTGGAACCGCACCGGCGACATGCGGTTCTTCCCCTCCCTGCCCCACGGCTCGCCCTGCCGCTTCCGGGTGGGTGGCGACGGCACCCTGGTGGAAGCGCTGACCGGGCGGCCCGCCGCCACCGACGACCAGCTCATCCAGGTGATGGCGGCGTGCACCGCCACCGGCTACACCATCGGCCGCCACGAGCAGGCCGATGCCGAAGCCAACCAGATCCTGCTGGATGCCATCGCGGAGTATCTGCAGTAGCCGCTGCGACAGGCGCCGGTGCCGCCGGTGGGAGCGAACGCTCAGTCGCCGTTGGCGTGCCTGTCGCCGTCGGGCTCCTCGCCCTCTTCGTCGAAGGTCTTCCACGGCTTCCGTGCCAGGCGCATCAGGCCCAGGTTCAGCACGATGATGCCCACCACCGCGATGGCCAGGGCCAGCCAGCCGTGCAGTCCCATATCCAGGCTGAAATAGCCGATCCAGCGGTCCACTGTGGTCTCCCTCCGCGGCGCTGCCCGCCGCTGTCCGGTGCGGTTGCGGCCTGGCCCCGGCCCTGCCCCCCAGGACCGTCGCCACACATCGGCAGGTGCATTTGAAGTGAAGGCCGGCGGCGCCCGATGTCAAATCACCCCAGCCAATCGCTCGCCGGGTTGTTGAGAATGATTTGCGTCATCATGCTTGGCGTGCAGGCCGAGGATCGGTAAACTGGCCCCGCGGGGTTTGGTGCAAGGACCCCGAAGAGCACGGGACCATGCGTGAAACGATGACCGACCTGGAACGCCAGTGCATCGATGCCGGCATCAAGATGACCGGCCAGCGCCGCACCATCCTGAAGGTGCTGAGCGATGCCACCGATCACCCCTCGGTGGAGGATGTGTACCAGCGCGCCAAGGAGCACGATGCCTCGATCAGCATCGCCACGGTCTATCGCACGCTGCACCTGCTCGACGACATGAACCTTGTGCAGCGGCACGATTTCAACCAGAACTTCGCCCGCTTCGAGGTGAACCTGGAACACCACCATCATCTGGTCGATCTGGAAACCGGCCGGGTGATCGAGTTTCAGAACGAAGAGCTGGAAGAGCTCAAAGCGAGGATCGCAGACGAACTGGGGTACGAACTGGTCGACCACCGCCTGGAACTCTATGGCCGCAGAAAGAAGAAGTGACATGCTGTCGCGTTCACGCATCGTGACCACAGAGTGTGGCCCCGATAGTCCGGCCGAAGCTTGCACTTGCCGCGAGGCGGTCACGCGCGCCTATCGCGGCATGACCACCAGCGGGGCAGCCCCCAGCGTGGCGCTGGATGCGGCAACCCGCGTGTTCGCCTATCACCACCCCACCGCGAGCTACGAGCACGCACGCGAGACGGTCGAACACTGGGTGGTGCAGAGCATCGTCCATTGACCGCGGCGGCCGGCCGGCAGCCGTGAGCCTTACGGAGAGCGATCGAACGGCAATTGCCGCGGCCAGCGGGTCGGCGGTGGCGGATGTGCGCCGTTTTGCGTCGGGCAACACCACCCAGCTCAGCCTCCTCACCCTGGCGGACGGCACCAAGCTGGTGGCCAAGCAGGGGCCGCCGGGCTCCAACCTGGGGCTGGAAGGCGCCATGCTCGGCCACCTCCACGGCGAAGGCTGGCCGGTGCCGGCCCCGCTGCTGGCGCGCGACGATCTGCTGGTGATGACGCATATGCCGGGCGGCGGCGGGGTGACGGCCGCAGCCCAGGCCGAGGCGGCGGAAATCCTGGCGCCGCTGCATGCCGTGCCGCGCGATGGCTACGGGTTTGCCTTCGACACGCTGATCGGCCCGCTGCACCAGCCCAACCCGCCGGCCGACGACTGGGTGGCCTTCTTCCGCGACCATCGGCTGCTGCACATGGCGCGTGCCGCGCTCGCCGAAGGGGCGCTCGATGCCGGGCTG
>JAGQRL010000247.1 GCA_020425485.1 Rhodospirillaceae bacterium | reverse complement strand
CCACGACCTGAAGGAGATGCGGGCCAATCCTGGCCGGCAGAACTACGAGAAGCTGTTCCGCCAGTGCAGCCGCCTGATGCTGGCCATCACCCGGCTGCCGCAGCCGGTGATCGCCAAGGCGCACGGCATCGCCACGGCGGCGGGCTGCCAGCTCGTCGCCACCTGCGATCTGGCGGTCGCCGCCGACGATACGCGGTTTGCCACGCCGGGGGTGAATATCGGGCTGTTCTGCTCCACCCCCATGGTGGCGCTGAGCCGTGCCGTGGGCCGCAAGGCGGCGATGGAAATGCTGCTGACCGGCGACATGATCGACGCCGAGCGGGCCGTGGAGATCGGCCTGATCAACCGGGCAGTACCGGCCGACCGGCTGGACGCCACGGTGGATACGCTGGCCCGCCAGATCGCGTCCAAGTCCACCGCCATCGTGAAGATCGGCAAGGAAGCCTTCTATCGCCAGGCGGAACTGGGCCTGCAGGATGCCTACGACTTCGCCAGCGAGGTGATGACGCGCAACATGCTGGCCAAGGACGCCGAAGAAGGCATCGACGCCTTCTTGGCGAAGCGCCCGCCCGTGTGGGTCGATAGATAACACTCGTTGAAGTGTAAAATATGGACATCAAGCCGCGTTATTGTGTGATAGCGCCTACTGCGCTATCTGACCGCGGGCCGCCGCTCCGCAGCCCGGAAAGCAAAGACGATGAACCACGACAGCTACGGCGATGACTATATCCGCAGCATCTTCGACGATGTGCGGACCATTGCCGTGGTCGGCGCCAGCCCCGACTGGAACCGGCCCAGCTCGTTCGTCATGAAATACATGGCGACCAAGGGCTTCCGGCTGTTCGGGGTGAACCCCAAGGCGGCGTCCGCCGGCCAGCGCATCGGCGACGGTCCGGCCTTTGCCAGCCTGGCGGAGGTGCCGGAACCCATCGACATGGTGGACATCTTCCGCAACTCCGAAGCGGCCGGCGCCGTCGTCGACGAGGCGCTGGATCTGACGCCCCTGCCCAAGGCCATCTGGATGCAGTTCCATGTGCGCAACGACGCGGCGGCGGCCCGCGCCGAGGCGCGCGGCATCCGCGTGGTCATGAACCGCTGTCCCAAGGTGGAATATTCAAGATTGAACGGCGAACTCGGCTGGACCGGTGTGAATCCCCGGGTTCTCACGTCACGACGAAGGAAACTCAGCCCATGACCGATACCCCCAGCCACGGCTTCGAGACCCGCGCCATCCACGCCGGCACGGCCCCCGATCCGGCCACCGGCGCGCGGCAAACGCCGATCTACCAGACCACGTCTTATGTGTTCGACAGCGTCGACCACGCGGCCTCGCTGTTCAACCTGCAGCAGCTCGGCTTCATCTATTCGCGCCTCACCAACCCCACGGTGGCGGCACTTGAGCAGAAGCTGGCCGACCTGGAAGGCGGCGTCGGCGCCACCGTCACCTCCTCGGGCCACGCCGCCCAGTTGCTGGCGCTGTTCCCGTTCATGGAGCCGGGGGCGGAAATCGTCGCCGCCAAGAAGCTCTACGGCGGCACCATCAACCAGATGTCCAACAGCTTCCCGCGCGCGTTCGGCTGGACCAGCACCTTCGTGGATGTGGACGACCTGGATGCGGTGCGCGCAGCGCTGACGCCAAAGGCGCGCTGCCTGTTCATCGAGAGCCTCGCCAACCCCGGCGGCGTGGTGTCCGACATCGCGGCCCTGGCGGAAATCGCCCATGCCGCGGGCGTGCCGCTGATCGTCGACAACACCATGGCCACCCCGTACCTGTGCCGGCCCATCGAGCACGGGGCGGACATCGTGGTGGTCTCCACCACCAAGTTCCTGTCGGGCAACGGCAGCTCCATCGGCGGTGCGGTGATCGACAGCGGCCGCTTCGACTGGTCGGCCGACGACCGCTTCAAGGGCCTGACCGATCCCGATCCCGGCTACCACGGGCTGAAGTTCTACGAGACCTTCGGCAACATGGCCTACACCTTCCACGGCCACGCCGTGGGCCTGCGCGACCTGGGCCCCAACCAGCAGCCGCAGAACGCCTTCCTGACGCTGCTGGGCATCGAAACCCTGGCGCTGCGCATGGACCGGCACGTGCAGAACGCCCAGAAGGTGGCGGAATTCCTCAGCGGCCACCCGCTGGTGTCCTGGGTGGAATACGCCGGCCTGCCGGGCTCCAAGTACAACGCCCTGGCCAAGAAGTACGTGCCCAAGGGGCCGGGTGCGGTGTTCACCTTCGGCGTGACGGGCGGCTACGAGATGGGCGTGAAGGTGGTGGAGAGCGTGGAGCTGTTCAGCCACCTGGCCAATATCGGCGATGCCCGCTCGCTGATCATCCACCCCGCCTCGACCACCCACCGCCAGCTCCCGGCCGACAAGCTGGAAGCCGCGGGGGCCGGCCCCGAGGTGGTGCGCCTGTCCATCGGCCTGGAAACGGTGGAAGACATCATCGCCGACCTCGACCAGGCCCTGAAGCGCGGGGCGGAAGCCTCCAAGGCTGCGGCGGAGTAGGACTGCGTGGAGCGTCCGGGCTAGCTGCCCGGGCGCTCCGCCTCCTCCGGCGCCTGCCACCTCAGGCGTCCAATGCGCTTGAACTGGCCGATGGCAAGCGCGCCGCGTTCGTTGCGCGCCTTGCTGCCGGGCCGCGTCAGCGCCTCGACAACGGCGCTGCGGTTCGCCTCGTAGATGGCCTGCGGTTCATAGGCTTCGTCCAGCAGCACCAGAACCACCGAATCCCACTCATGGAGCCAGCGGATCCGGCCCATCCGCTGAACGTTTCGCGGCGTTCCGGGGTTGAGGACGCGTGCCTTGATCTGGACCTTGCGGCCGTCGGCGTCGATCGCATCGTGTCCCGCCGTGCGGGCCTCAAGCAAACGCAGGTTCAGCAGCTTGGCGGCAACGTATTCGCCGTATTCGCCGGCGATCCCAAGGGGCTTCTTGGTGATCTGCTTGTACTCGATGGCGAGGGTTCGCGCCTGTTCGAGAAGTTCTCCCACACGGCGGAGATCGACCGTCGCTTCCGTCATTGCACCGCCACCGCTCCCGTTACGCCCAGGGCCACACTGCCTCAAGTCGGGTACGGGGTGGTACCGTCGTCTTCTGCCAGAACGCTGAGGTTGGGGTATCCGCCGACGCGGATGAATTTGCTTTCCACCGTCGGCGGCTTGGTGGTCGTGTCGATGTGAGAAATCGACCAGTTGCTGCCGATGGTGCTGGCGATCACCCGCGAGCGGATGACATCGCGCTGCACCCAACCCCGGGCAAGCTGGTACTGCGCGGTCTTTCCCCCGCCGCGGAAGACGTGGAAGAACGCCAGCAGGTTGTAGTGCGCGTTGTAGGCCTCGTGGTACTCGCAGCCGCCGTAGTTGTCGCTGATCACATAGGCGTCGGCTGCCGTCAGCAGGCAGGGAATAACGCAGAAGTGGGCATGCCCTGACGGCGCTTGGGGAATGTACCAGTAGTTGGCACTTCCGGCGGCGGTGATGACCAACCGGTTGCCGAGCCAGTGGGCGTGGCCGTTCTTGGCCTTGTGCCTGGCCGCACTGGTGGTGGCGACGGGCGGAAAGATGCAGCAGGCATCGGGAATTCCCGACGGGGTCGGGCCGCTCAGCAGATCGCCGATGTCCGGTAACGGCATGGTGCGCTCCCCATTGCTTGAGCGCCCACCGATCGCCGCGACTCACCACGGAGGTCGTGGTCGCTCCCGGGCCAACGCCGCACACTTCTGGTTGCGGCTTGGCTGGATTTTCTCAGCTTATCACGGGGTGGCTGCCTGCCCGGTCGCTTCCTCGGCAACCCAGTCCAGATAGGGCCGGTGCCCGCCGGCGATGGGCAGGGCGACCACGCAGGGGCAGTCGTAGGAATGCAGCTCGGCCACGCGGGCGGCCAGCCGGTCCACCAGGGCGGCCGTCGTCTTGGCGATCAGCACCGCCTCGCTGTCCTCCTGGGCCGCCCCCTCCCACCAGTAGATCGAGGTCATGCCCGGCAGCACATTGGCGCAGGCGGCCAGCCGCTCGGTCACCAGAACGCGGCCGATCGCCCGCGCTTCCTCCGGCAATCCGGCGGTCATGTAGACGAAGCGGGCCTCGCCCGACGGCTCTGTCGACGGCTCGGTCATGGGATTCCTCCGCTTTCCTTGGCCGATACAGCGGCTGGCGCCTTGGCCTCGGCGGCTCGGCACGGCACACTGCCGGCGCGGGTGGAAACAGGATTGCGCGGCCATGGCGCCAACACAACGCCCCGCGCCCACGCGCGCGCAACTGCGCTGGCTGCGGCGGGGACTTTCCGAACCGGGGGGCAAGCTGCCCCTGTTCGACGAGCGGGGCGTCAAGGTCGGCCGCCCGACGGTGGAAGCGTGCCTGGCCGCCGGCTGGGCGGAGCGCTGGTTCGACAACCCGCTGAAGCCCGATTGGCTGGTGTGCAAGCTCACTCCGGCCGGCCGCGCGGTGGCCAGCCCCGACGGCACAGCAGAGCCGCGTGACCGGGCGGCGGCGTCCGACTAGAGTAGGATCTTGAAATGGGAATCGATCGCGCCGGGACGGGGACCCACACGACCATGCGCCTGTTGCCTTTGGCCTGTCTCCTCGGGGGGCTGGCGGCGAGCACCGCTGCGGCCCAGACGTCCGAGCCGGACCGCACGCCGGAAGACACCATTGCCATCACCGCCCAGCAGGCCGGCCAGGCCGCCCATTTCATGGTGGCCGCGGCCAACCCGCTGGCCGTGGAAGCCGGCTACAGCGTGCTGGAGGCGGGCGGCACCGCGGCGGATGCCGCCATCGCCGTGCAGCTCGTGCTCAACCTGGTGGAGCCGCAAAGCTCCGGCCTCGGCGGCGG
>JAGQRL010000246.1 GCA_020425485.1 Rhodospirillaceae bacterium | reverse complement strand
TTGCGCGAAATGGCGCACGCGCCGAGCCCTTGGGGATGAGCCGCCGTCCCCACGGCCGGCGCTCGGTGCGCACCTCCGCACCGCCCGGCACCCGTTCCGGCCTGGAAGCCCGCCAGGCCGCCATCGAGCTGCTGCAAGCCGTCGTCGTTGCCAAGCAGCCGCTGGATGAAGCGCTGCACCGCGCCAATCAGCTTGCCCACCTGGCCTGGCGCGACCGCGCGTTCGCCCGCATGCTGGTATCCACCGCCCTGCGCCGGCTGGGCCAGATCGACGCCGCTTTGGCCGGTCGCCTCACCCGGCCGCTGGACCAGACGCCGCCGGCGGTGCTGGCGATCCTGCGCATCGGCGTCGCCCAGGCGTGGTTCCTCAACACGCCGGCCCATGCGGTGGTGTCCACCGGCGTGGACCTGGCCAACGCCAACGGCGCCGCGCATGCCGCCGGCATGGTCAACGCCGTGCTGCGGGCCTTGACGGAGGCGGTGCCGGACGACCTGGACAGTGCGGATGCCGCCCGCACCAACCTGCCGGATTGGCTCTACCAGCGCTTCGCCGAGACCTATGGGGCGGCCACGGCCGACGCCATCGTGGTGGCGCAGCTTTCCGAACCGCCGCTCGACATCTCCGTGAAGGCCGATCCCGAAGCCTGGGCCGAACAGCTCGACGCCACGGTGCTGCCCACCGGCACCCTGCGCCGGGTGGACGGCGGCGCCGTCACCTCCCTGCCCGGCTACGCCGAAGGGGCGTGGTGGGTGCAGGATGCCGCGGCCGCCCTGCCCGCCCGCCTGCTGGGCGATGTGGCCGGCAAGCGGGTGATCGACCTGTGCGCCGCCCCCGGCGGCAAGACCTCCCAGCTCGCCGCAGCCGGCGCCCAGGTCACCGCTGTGGACCAGGCGCCCAGCCGCCTCACCCGGCTGTCGGACAACCTTGCCCGCCTCGCCCTCTCAGCAGAGCTGGTGACCGGCGATGTCGAAACCTGGCGGCCCGATGCACCCGCCGATGGGGTGCTGCTGGACCCGTCCTGCACCTCCACCGGCACCATCCGCCGCCACCCCGACGTGCCCCACCTGAAGGGGCCCAACAAGATCGGCCGGCTGGTCGCCCGCCAGGAACACCTGCTCAACAGTGCCGTGGAGATGCTCACCCCCGGCGGCCTGCTGGTCTACTGCACCTGCTCGCTGCTGCCCGAGGAGGGGGAGCGGCAAATCGCCCGCCTGCTGAAGCGCGGTGCCCCGCTGGTGCGCGAACCGGTGCGGCCGGACGAGGTGCCGGGCCTGGCGGAAGCCATCACGCCGGAGGGCGAATTGCGCACCCTGCCCAGCCACTGGCCGAACCAGGGCGGGCTCGACGGCTTTCATGTCAGTCGATTGCGGCGTACCAGTTAAGGTGATAGGTGAGCCGCGGGCGAGCGACCGGAGCGGCAGGGGCGTGTAGTCGGGAGTGGGCATCATGGCAGGGGCGGAGGCGGGATCGATCCGACGCCAGGCGCACCGCCTGCTCTTTGGCAACCCCGTCTATGGCCTGACGCTGGGGCGCACCCAGCCCACCCATCTTCGCCTCGTCCCCCCCGATCCGTGGCCCGGCAGTGCTGAACGCGGCCAGGAGCTGCTGGCCGGCGTCTACCACTTCGCCGGCGAAACGGTGCAGACCGCCCGGCCCAACTGGACCCCGCTGGGGGCCGGCGAGGACTATCTGGCCGGGCTGCACGGCTTTTCCTGGCTGCGCGACCTGCGTGCCTTGGGCGGCGACACCGCGCGGCGCCATGCCCGCTTGCTGGTGGATGATTGGCTGGATGCCTGCAGCGCCTGGCACCCGGTGATCTGGCGGCCGGATGTGATCGGCCGGCGCCTCGCGTCCTGGGCCACCGGGCACGACTTCTTCTGCGCCAGCGCCGACGATGATGCCCGCCGGGCCATCTTCGCCTCCATGGCCCGCCAGCTCCGCCACCTGGCGCGCACCGCACCGGGCCAGTTGCGCGGCCTGCCCGCGTGGTCTGCCGTCTACGGCCTGGCGCTGGGGGCCGTGTGCCTGCCCGGCGGCGACCGCCTGTGGCCGAGGGCCGGCAAGCTGGTGGACCACGTGCTGAGCCGGCAGATCCGCCCCGATGGCGGGGTGGCCGACCGCAACCCGATGACCATGGCGGCCATCCTGCGCGACCTGATCGACCTGCGCGCCACCTTGAACGCCGCCGCCTCGGGGCTGACCATCGCCGGTGTGGACGGCGTGCGCACCACCGTTCAGGACATGATCGACCGGCTGGCGCTGGGCCTGCGCACGCTGCGCCATGGCGATGGGCGGCTGGCCCTGTTCCACGGCGCCCAGGAAGGCGACCGGGTGCTGCTGGACACCATCCTGTCCCATGCCGGCTCGCGCGTGCGGGTGGCGCGCAGCTCCACCATCGGCGGCTACCGGCGGCTCGGCATGGGCCGCGTGGTCATTCTGATGGACACCGAAACGGTGCCGCCGCCGGGCGACGACCGCGATGCCCACGCCGCCCCCCTGGCCATCGAAATGTCGGTGGGCCGCGAGCGCATGGTGGTCAATTGCGGTGCCTGGGATGGCCGCGGCGGCAAGTCCGGCCCGGTGTGGCACACCGCCCTGCGCGGCACCGCCGCCCATTCCACCCTGGTGGTGGACGGTGCCAACTGCGTGCCGGTGCTGGACGGCGGCGGGCTGGGGCCGGCCACCGGCGGCGTCGCCGCCGAAGCGGTCGATCCGCCGGAAGGCCTGCTGGCGGAAGCCGCCCACAGCCACTACAAGGCGCGCTTCGGCGTCACCCACCACCGGCGCATCTGGGTGGCCGAAAGCGGCGAGGACGTCCGCGGCGAGGACACCTTGCAGCACGAAGGCCCGCACACCCGGCCGGAAGGGGCCGAGCCGCTCGCCTTCACCGTGCGCTTCCACCTGCATCCCGATGTGCGGGTGGCCGCTTCCCAGGATGGCGAAAGCATGCTGCTGCGCCTGTCGGGCGGCCAGGGCTGGCGCTTCCATGCCGCCGGCGGCAGCCTGGCCTTGGAGGATTCCGTCTACATCCCGGCACCGGACAGCGTGCGCAAATCCAACCAGATCGTCGTCTCCGGCACGCTGGACGAGCCGGCGGCCGCGGCGACGGCCGGAGCGACGAACGAAGCGGCGGCCGCACCGGCCGCCCTGGTGCGCTGGGCCTTCAAGCGGGAACGCCGCTGAAGGAGAGGCCCGCACCCCGACCGCCGTTTTGCGCCATCGCCGGTTCGACAAGCCGGGCCGCCGGGAGTAGCGTGGTTGCCCGCCGCCAGGATGGCTCCCAGCACCGCAAAAGCAGTGGCCCCGCCATGTCAGATCCCGTCGCCCCGATCCGCCGCGCCCTCATCTCCGTCGCCGACAAGACCGGGATCGTGGAGTTCGCCCGCTTCCTCGCCGATCGCGGGGTCGAGTTGCTGTCCACCGGCGGCTCGGCGGCCACGCTGGCCCAGGCCGGCGTTCCGGTCACCGAGGTGTCGCAGCACACCGGCTTCCCGGAAATCATGGACGGACGGGTGAAGACCCTGCACCCGAAGATCCACGGCGGCCTGCTCGCCCGGCGCGACAGCCCCGAGCACATCGACGCCATGACCGACTACTCCATCGCGCCGATCGACCTGCTGGTGTGCAACCTCTACCCGTTCGAGGACACGCTGATGTCCGGTGCGGACTGGGATACCTGCGTGGAGAACATCGATATCGGCGGCGTGGCGATGACGCGGGCCGCCGCCAAGAACCACGCCTTCGTCACCGTGGTGGTGGATCCCGGCGACTATGCCGACGTGATGGCCGCCATGACCGGGCCGGACAACGCCGTACCGCTGGCGCTCAGGCGGCGCCTGGCGGCCGGGGCCTTCGGCCGCATCGCCGCCTATGAGGCCACCATCGCCGGCTGGCTGGCGGCGGAGGCCAGCGACGACCTGCCCAAGCACATCAGCTTCGGCGGCGCGCGGTCGATCAAGCTGCGTTACGGCGAAAACCCGCACCAGCAGGCCGCCCTCTACCGCACCGCCGATACGGTGCCCGGCGTCGTCGGCGCCCGCCAGATCCAGGGCCGCGAGCTGTCCTACAACAACATCGCCGATGCCGATGCCGCACTGGACCTGGTGTCGGAATTCGCCGCCCCGGCGGTGGCCATCATCAAGCACGCCAACCCGTGCGGCGTCGCCCTGGGCAGCGGCCCGGCCGAAGCCTTCCTGAAGGCGCGCGCCTGCGATCCCGTCAGCGCGTTTGGCGGCATCGTCGCCCTCAACCGGCCGCTCGATGCGGCCACGGCGGTCGCCATCAGCGAGATGTTCTGCGAGGTGGTGATTGCGCCGGACATCGCCGCGGAGGCCCAGGAGGCGCTGGCCGCCAAGACCAACCTGCGGGTGCTCATCACCGGCGGCATGCCGCGCTCCGACCGCGCCGGCATCACCGTGCGCAGCGTGGCCGGCGGGCTGCTCGTGCAGTCGCGCGATGCCGGCAAGATCGACCCCGGCCAGTTGGAGGTGGTGACCGAGCGCCCGCCCACGGAAACGGAGATGGCCGACCTGCTGTTCGGCTTCGCCGTGGTCAAGCATGTGCGCTCCAACGCCATCGTGTTCGCCCGCGGCGGCATGGCGGTGGGCATCGGTGCCGGGCAGATGAGCCGCATCGACAGTGCGCGCATCGCCGCCCAGAAGGCGGTGGAGATCGGTGCCGCCGAGGGCGAGGACACGCCGCGCACCGCCGGCGCCGTGGTGGCGTCTGACGCCTTCTTCCCGTTCGCCGACGGCTTGCAGGCGGTGGCCGAGGCGGGCGCCACGGCGGTGATCCAGCCCGGCGGTTCGGTGCGCGACAAGGAAGTGATCGAAGCGGCGAACAAGGCCGGCATGGCCATGGTGTTCACCGGCATGCGCCACTTCAAGCACTGAGCGGAAGGCGGACGGCAGGCCTGCCGGGCAGCGCCCGGCCGCCAATCAGACCGGCTCGTTCAGGCTTCCTGCCAGGCGATGGCGAGGTCTTCGCGGAAGGCGAAGCGCACCAAGTGGCGCGCCACCACATCCTCAAGCTGGGCCGCTTCCGCTTCGCCGGGGCCGGCCACGCGGATGCTCAGCACCTCGCCCTCTGCGTGGAGCGTGCAGTTGCCGGCGGCGAAGCTGATCTGCCCATCGGTCGGATCGAACGTCACCGGCACGCGGTGGCCGAAATGCTTGCAGAGCTGCTGCAGGTAGCGCGAGGCGTTGGCCGTGGCCACCTCCGCCCGGCGGGCACAGCCGCCGCCGGGTGCGGCATCCTGGGCCGTGTTCAACGCACCCGCTCCACCTGCTGGGCCGCGGCATCGAGGATGGCGGCAACCTGGTCGGCCATCTCGTCGCTCAGCTCCTGGCCGCGCACGCGCAGCCGCAGTGCCGTCTTCAGGTTCTCCATGGCGCGCATGATCTGGGGATGGCGGCTACGCCCGCCGCGGTCGGTGCCGCCGCCGATGCGGGCGCGCAGTTCGTCCACCGCCGCGGCGTTCTCCTCAAGGAAGGCGCGGCCTTCCGGCGTGGCGGCGTAGGACTTGCGGCCGGCTTCCGACGGCTCGATCACCGCGTAGCCCATGTCCTCCAGCCAGGAGAGCGTGGGATAGACGACGCCGGGGCTGGGCGCATAGGTGCCGCCGAACAGCTCCTCCACGCCGCGGATCAGGTCGTAGCCGTGGCGCGGCTGCTCGGCGATCATCGACAGCAGCAGCAGGCGGATTTCTCCGTAGTCCAGCGGCCGGCGCCCGTGGCCGCGGCCGTGCCGGCGGTCGTGCATGTGGCCGTGCTCCGCCCCGCGGCCGCGCGGCTGGTCAGGGGTGTGGTGGAAGGCTCGATCGGACCAGGAACCGCCATGGCAGCCGTGGCCGATGTGATGTGAATGTCCATGTCTCATGGCTTCCGATATATATCTCGATATATCGGAATTCAAGGCCCATCGTACGCCGCGGGGCTGCCCGGCGCCGCTGTCGCCAGGTGGGGGAGCGGACGGGTACCGGCTCCGTCGACGGTGAGAACGCTCTACGGCCGGGCGAACACCGCGGCACACACCGGCAGGTCGGCCAGGTCGCCGTCCACCTCGCCGGGCAGCGCCAGGTCCTGGTCCAGCGGCCGCACCTCCATGGGCAGGCGAATGCGCACCGGCTCCGTGCCCAGGTTGAACAGGCACACCAGCGCTTCGCCGCCGGCCCCGAAGCGCTCAAAGCCAAGGACCGGTTCCGGCAGATCGAAGAAGCGGATATCGCCGGTAACCAGCGCCGGCTTGGTCTTGCGCCAGGCGAGGAAGCGCTTGGTGAAGGCCAGCACCGAGCTGGGATCGCCGGCCTGGCGGTCGACCGCCAACGTGCGCTGGGCGATGTCCACCGGCAGCCACGGCACGCCGTCTGAGAAGCCGGCATTGTGGGCGCTCGCTTCCCACACCATGGGAGTGCGGGCGTTGTCGCGGCTGATGTGGTTGGGCCAGAAGCGGATGCCTTCGGGGTCCTGCAGATCCTCGAACGGCACGTCGGCGTTGGGCAGGCCCAGCTCCTCGCCCTGGTAGAGGAAGGCAGTGCCGCGCAGGCTGCACAGCAGCGCGATCATCTGCTTGGCGAAGGCCGCCCGGTCGCGCCCCGCCCCCCAGCGGGTGACGACGCGCGGCACGTCGTGGTTGGAGAAGGCCCAGGAAGGCCACGCCCCGTCCGGCGCCTGCGCCACCGCTTCCAGGGCGGAGCGGACGCCGCCGGCATCCACCGGATCGCGCAGGAACACGAAGGTGTAGGCGGTGTGCAGCCGCTTCACCCCGTCGGTGTACTCCACCAAATCCTCAAGCGGCTTTTCGCTGGCGATCTCCCCCACCAGCATGCGCGCGTCGTATTCGTCCAGCACGCCGCGCAGCCGCTCGATCACGGGGAAGGTTTCCGGCCGCGAGCGGTTGTAGAGCGGCCGTTGCAGCCAATAGGGTTTTACGGGGTCCGGGTGCGGGCGCGGCGGGTTGTCGCGAAGCTCCGCGTCGTGGGCGTAGAAGTTCACCACGTCCAGGCGGAAGCCGTCGGTGCCGCGGTCGAGCCAGAAGCGCGCCACATCCAGCACCGCATCCTGCACCACCGGGTTCAGCAGGTTGAGGTCCGGCTGCTCGGCCAGGAAATTGTGCAGGTAGTACTGGCGGCGCCGCGGCTCCCAGTCCCAGGCCGGGCCGCCGAACACCGACAGCCAGTTGTTGGGCGGCGTGCCGTCCGGCTTGGGATCGGCCCACACATACCAGTCGGCCTTGGGGCCGGTGCGCGCCTGGCGGCTTTCCTCAAACCACGGGCAGAGGTCGGAGCTGTGGGAATACACCTGGTCGATCACCACCTTCAGCCCCAGCTCGTGGGCGGTGGCGATCAGCCGGTCGTAGTCCTCCAGCGTGCCGAACATCGGGTCGATCTCGGTATACCCGGCGATGTCGTAGCCGAAGTCCTTCATGGGCGAGCGGAAGAAGGGCGAGATCCAGATGGCGTCCGCCCCCAGCTCGGCGATGTGCTCCAGCCGGTCGATGATGCCGGGCAGGTCGCCGATGCCGTCGCCGTCGCTGTCCTGGAAGCTGCGCGGGTAGATCTGGTAGATCACCGCACCCCGCCACCACTCGTTCATTGGCCCTCTCCTTCCGCTTCGGCGAAGCAGGCGTGCGCCAGATCAACCATCGCCGTACGGCTCTCTTCGGTGTCGGGACCGGCCAGTAGCCCGGCCTCGTCCGCCCGCTCCGCCAGGCAGGCACAGTGCCGGCTGCACAGACCTTCCACGTCGATGGCAGTGCCGGTCGGCACCGTTTGCTGGCACGAGGCCACACAGGCTTGCCGGAAGCCGGCCCGCGTGTCCGCCGCCTCGCCGCCCGCCACCATGGGCAGGTTCCCCATGCCGCTGACCGCAACGAACCCGGCCACCAGGGCGATCAGCACCGGCTGGTGGAGGAGGTAGAGCGGCAAGGCGTGGCGCCCGGCCCAGGACAGCGTGCGGCCGACAGCACTGCCGGGCCGCCAGCGCCACAGGCCGGCGAGCGCCTCGGCATGGAACAGGGCCAGGCGGGCCAGCGCCATGCCGCCGAACATCCAGGCGATCCACGGCAGCACCGGCACATAGTCGTTGGTCACCGGGGCGATGGTGACCAGCCCGGTCCAGCTCAGGCCCGGCTGGTTGAACAGCGGATCGGCCGCCACCTCCGGCAGCACTGCGGCAACCACCGCCAACAGGGCCAGCGCCCAGCAGGGCCAGCGCAGCACCAGCAGGCCGAGCACGCTGACCACGGCGATGGAATGGAGGATGCCGAAGAAGATCCAGGTGGCCGGCATCACCAGCCAGGTGATCACGCTGATCGCCACGGCCGCCGCGACGATCCAGCCGAGCCGCCGCAGGAACCCGCCCAGGTTCAAGCCGCCGCGGCCGGCCAGCACCAAGCCGATGCCGACGATGCCGAGGAAGCTGCCGGCAATCAGCGTGCGGAAGATCCGCCAGCCCAGCCCATCTTCCACCGGCCAGTAGACCAACTGGAAGATCATCAGGTCCCACGACAGGTGGTAGATCGCCATGGCGGCGAAGGCGACGCCGCGGGCGACGTCCACCGCGGCCACGCGCCCGCCCACGGCAGCGCGCTCAGGCGGCGTGCGGTCCGCCGGTTGGCCTAGGATCGGTTCGACCGTGCCCACGCGCCGTCGGTTCCCTGGCACGCGGTTCCCCGCTCGGTGAACATGCGGCCCCCGTGGCTGTAGGACTGAACGAAGTCGCGGCAGGTCTGGCCGCCGCTGAGATAGGGATCGCTGGTGGCGGCGACGCGGCCGAAATCGCCGGACGGCCCGTCCCAGCCCACCGGCTGGCCGGTGCTCAGGGCGGCGGCGCAGGCGTGCTGATAGCTGGTGCGGTCGGCCCCGGTGAACGGCCCGCCCAGATCGGCACCGGCCCCCGCCGCCGGCAGGGCGGCGATGGCAGCGATGGTGGGCCTGGTGGCAGCCGGCGGATCGGCGGCCTCGGTCGCCTGCTGGCGCGGGGTGGACTGGCAGGCCGCCGCAGCCAACGCGCACAGGACGAACAGCAGCGTGCGGGTGGCGGGCGCGGACATGGCAGGCCGAGTGGTGAACGACGGTCGGGGGCCGCCACTCTACGGGGTTTCGCCGGTAGCGCAAATCTCCATGCGAGGGGCCGCGCCGCTGGCGCATTTCCTGTTCAGTCGGTTCCAGCCCGCACCCCCGCCCG
>JAGQRL010000245.1:1938-4670 GCA_020425485.1 Rhodospirillaceae bacterium | reverse complement strand
GGGTGGCTTCCATGATCGCCCGGTGCTCGGCGTGCACGTTGCGCGGCACCGTGCGGTTGGTGAGCGACATGCGCAGATAGCGTGCCGACTGTTGGTGCAGGATGGCCCGCAGCCGGAGCAGCCACGGGTTGTCGCAGGCCGCCACCAGGGCCTGGTGGAAATCGTTGTTGCGCGCCTCCCATTGCGCCGCCAGCTCGGCAGACACCGTCCCGGTCATCTGCGCTTCCACCTTGCTGAGGCGGTGAAAGGCGGCCAGCACGCCGGCTTCCCAGGTGTCGTCGCCGAGCACCATGGACTCCCGCAATCCCTTGGTTTCCAGCAGCACCCGCATTTCCGCGATGGCGCGGAAGTCCTTTGCCGAGGCGGGCACCACGCGAAATCCCTTCTGGCCCTCGGTGGTGGCCAGGGTTTCGGAAACCAGCAGCAGCAGCGCTTCCCGCACGGTGCTGGACGACACGCCGAACTCCTTGCGCAGGCGTTCGATGTGCAGGCGCTCGCCGGGCTTGCGGCGGCCGGCCAACACATCCTCGCGCAGGGCGTGGAAGACCGTCTCGATCATCGTCTTGCCGCCGGCCTTTTGCGGCCGCGCGACCGGTTGCGTCACCATCGGGATCTCCCTGGCGTCCCGGCTCCGGTCGGAGGCCGGTCTCGGGCGATGCTGCATGTGCGATATGATACCTCCGATTCCGATGAATATCGATACTTCCTGGATCGCCGTTCCATCCGGCGGATACATGGCGAAAATCGTTAATCTCCGATACGTCCGAGCGTGACGCAGCCATGCGATAAATTCCTGAAACAACATATGATCCGCAGAAATATCGATTTTCTATTGACCCCTCAATTCGAGCATGTAGACTGCCCCAATCACCGGCGACGGGCGCCGGCAGCGCAGAAGACGGCCAACAAGGGCACCAAGGCCCGGGGCGGGGGATCGAACGTGAAGGCTTTGGCTGTCCAGTCCGAGCCGCGGTACGAAGTCACGGTCGCGGAAACCGGCGAAAGCTATTTGTGTAGCCCACACAGCCACTTGCTGGGCGCCATGGTGGCGCTGGGGCGCAAGGGCATCCCCTCTGGGTGCCACGGTGGCGGCTGCGGCGTGTGCAAGGTGCGGGTGGTCGCGGGCGACTACAGCACCCTGCCGATGAGCCGGGCGCACATTTCCCCCGACGAAGAGCAGCAGGGCATCGTGCTTGCCTGCCGCACCTTCCCGCTGGCCGATCTGCGCCTGGAGGTGGTCGGCAAGCTGAAGAAAGCCGTCACGCGCAAGAAATTCGGACTGGTCTGACCAGGACCTGGAGCCGCCCCGGTTGAGGGCGGGCACCAACGAAGGAGGAGTTCCCCATGGGTGTCATGCGAATTGGCCACATCAACCTCCGCGTCCTCGATATGGAGGCGGCGCTGAAGCACTACGAAGGCGTTCTGGGGTTGATCCGGGTCGACGAGGATGCCGATGGCAATGTCTATCTGAAGGGCTGGGACGAGTGGGACAAATACTCCGTCATCCTCAGCCCCGCCGACCAGGCCGGCATGAACCACGTCGCCTTCAAGGTGCGGCGGGACACCGACCTGGATGCGCTGCGCGAGAAGGTGGAAGCCTACGGCATTTCCACCGAGATGGTGCCGCCGGGCACCCTGCGCGACTGCGGCCGGGCGTTGAAGTTCAACCTGCCCTCGGGCCACGAGTTCTACCTCTATGCCCAGAAGGCCTTCGTCGGTAAGGCCGTCGGCGTCACCAACCCGGAACCCTGGCCCGATGGGCTGAAGGGGGCCGGCGTCCACTGGCTCGATCACGCGCTGCTGATGTGCGAGCTGGACCCGGAAAAGGGTGTCAACAAGGTCGCCGAGAACACCAAGTTCATGGAAGAGGCGCTGGATTTCCGGGTGGCCGAGCAGGTGATGGTCGGCCCCGACCACTCCATCCAGGCGGCGACCTGGATGTTCCGCACCTCCACGCCGCATGACATCGCCTTCGTCGGCGGCCCCAAGATGGGCCTGCACCACGTCGCCTTCTTCCTCGACGAATGGAACGACGTGCTGAAGGCGGCCGACATCATGGCCAAGAACAAGATCAAGATGGACGTGACGCCCCAGCGCCACGGCATCACCCGCGGCTACACGATCTATTTCTTCGATCCCTCGGGCAATCGCAACGAGACCTTCGCCGGGCTGGGCTACCTGACGCAGCCCGACATGCCGACGATCACCTGGACCGAAGAGAACCTGTGGCGCGGCATCTTCTACCACACGGGCGAAGAGGCCGGTGAGTTCACCGACGTCTACACCTGATCGCGGAGCAGGCGGGCGATGGCGCCAACAGCCATGAAGGCAGCGGTTCCCGGAGCATCCATCAGTCAGGACGCGGGCTTGGCGGCCGTTAAGGCGGCGGTCGCCGAGGGCCTGGAGGTGGGGTGCCGGGTGAACGCCGCGGTGGTCGATGCAGGCGGCAACCTGGTGGCCTTTCTGAGGGCCGACGGCGCCTTCCTGCCGTCGATCGCCATCGCCCAGGACAAGGCCTACACCGCCGCCGGCTTCGGCATGGCCACCGATCGGCTCTACCGGCTGATCGAAGGCAGCCCGGCGCTGCGTGACGGGATCTTGAACCGGGAGCGGGTGGCGGCCTTCCCGGGGGGACTGCCGATCGTCGTCGACGGCCTTCTGGTCGGCGCCATCGGCGTCTCCGGCGGCTCCGAAGAGGAGGACGTCCGCTGCGCCGAAGCCGGGCTCGCCGC
>JAGQRL010000245.1:0-1883 GCA_020425485.1 Rhodospirillaceae bacterium | reverse complement strand
AACCATGACCGCTCAGGCCATGTCGCGCAGCCCTGCTGCCGACACTGTGGAGGTAAAGCAATTCGTCGCCGGGGAGTTCGTCGCCGGCACCAGCGGCAAGACCTTCGAGAACCGCTCGCCGGTGGACGGGTCGCTGATTGGCCTGGTCCACGAAGCCGGCAAGGCGGAGGTGGATGCCGCGGTGACGGCAGCCCGTGCCGCCCTGGACGGCCCCTGGGGGCAGATGACGACGGCGGAGCGCTGCGACCTGCTGCACGCCGTGGCCGACGAGATCAACCGCCGCTTCAACGACTTCCTGGAAGCGGAAATCCTCGACACCGGCAAGCCCAAGTCGCTCGCCGCACACATCGACATCCCGCGCGGGGCGGCCAACTTCAAGGTGTTCGCCGACGTCGTGAAGAACGTGCCGACGGAAAGCTTCTTCCTGGAAACGCCGGACGGCGACGGGGCGGTGAACTACGCGGTGCGCGTGCCCAAGGGCGTGATCGCGGTGATCAGCCCGTGGAACCTGCCGCTGCTGCTGATGACCTGGAAGGTCGGCCCGGCCCTGGCGGCCGGCAACACCGTGGTCGTCAAGCCGTCGGAAGAAACCCCCACCACCGCCACCCTGCTGGGCGAGGTGATGAACGCCGTCGGCGTGCCCAAGGGGGTCTACAACGTCGTCCACGGCTTCGGGCCGGACTCCGCCGGCGAGTTCCTCACCCAGCATCCGGGCGTGGACGCCATCACCTTCACCGGCGAAACCCGCACCGGCGAAGCCATCATGAAGCAGGCCGCCCACGGCGTGCGCGACGTGTCGTTCGAGTTGGGCGGCAAGAACCCCGCCGTGGTGTTCGCCGACTGCGACATGGACAAGGCCGTGGAAGGCACCATGCGCTCGGTGTTTGCCAATTGCGGCCAGGTCTGCCTGGGCACCGAACGGGTCTATGTGGAGCGCCCGATCTTCGATGAGTTCGTCGCCCGCCTGAAGGCCGGCGCCGAGGGGCTGAAGCTCGGCCGCCCGGAAGATCCCGAAACCAACATGGGGCCGCTGGTGAGTGCCGAGCACCAGCGCAAGGTGCTGTCCTACTACAAGCTTGCGGTGGAGGAGGGCGCCACGGTCGTCACCGGCGGCGGTGTGCCCGACATGCCGGGCGATCTGGCCAAGGGCTACTGGGCGCAGCCGACCATCTGGACCGGGCTGCCGCACGGTGCACGCACCACCAGCGAGGAGGTGTTCGGCCCCTGTTGTGCGGTGATCCCGTTCGACGGCGAAGCCGAAGCCATCCGCATGGCCAACGATACGCCCTACGGCCTCGCCTGCTCGGTGTGGTCGGAGAACATCGGCAAGGCCAACCGGGTGGCCCGCAAGATCGAAGCCGGCGTGGTGTGGGTGAACTGCTGGTTCCTGCGCGACCTGCGCACGGCCTTCGGCGGCTCCAAGCAGTCGGGCATCGGCCGCGAAGGCGGCGTCCACTCGCTGGAGTTCTACACCGAACTCAAGAACGTCTGCGTGAAGCTCTAGGGGGCGGCAATGACCACCATTGACGAAGCACCTGCCGGCGCCACGGGGACACGCGGCGTGGAGGCGGCGGCCGAGGCCCTGTTCAAGGCGCACGAGACCGGCACCCCCTGCGCGCCCATCCGCGACCTGCTGCCGGCGGGCGACCTGGCCGCCGCCTATGCGGTGCAGGAGATCAACACCAACCGCTGGCTGGATGCCGGCCGCCGCCTGGTGGGCCGCAAGATCGGGCTGACCTCGCGTGCCGTGCAGGCCCAGCTCGGCGTCGACCAGCCGGACTACGGCATGCTCTACGCCGACATGGACGTGGCGGAAGGCGAGGAGATCGATGTCGCCCGCGTGCTGCAGCCCAAGGCGGAGGCGGAGATCGCCTTCGTGCTGG
>JAGQRL010000244.1 GCA_020425485.1 Rhodospirillaceae bacterium | reverse complement strand
TCGGGCAATCCAGCGGGTGGTTGATCAGCAGGAACTCCATCACCCCCTTGCGCGCCTTGTGCACCAGCTCGGTGTCGGTGTGGATCACCATGTTGTCGCCGCACGGCATGGCGCAGGAGGCGATGGGCTTGGGCGACCGCTCCATCTCCACCAGGCACATGCGGCAGTTGGCCGGCACCGACAGCCGGTCGTGGTAGCAGAAGCGCGGGATTTCGATGCCCAGGCGCTCGCACGCCTGCAACACCGACGTGCCGGGTTCGACCTCGATCTCCATCCCGTCGATGGTCAGCTTCGGCATGGCTCTAAAGTCCCCGCTCTAGGTCGCGTGTCATCGCCCGGTCACTCCGCCGCCTGGGGCACCGGACGGCCGGCATGGGCGGCGTCGCGGTAGTCGCGGATGCGCTTTTCCATCTCCGGCCGGAAATGCCGGATCAGGCCCTGGATCGGCCAGGCCGAGGCATCGCCATGGGCACAGATGGTGTGGCCTTCGATCTCCTTGGTGACCTCCAGCAGCATGTCGATTTCGTCGGGGCTGGCGTTGCCCCTGACCATGCGCTTCATCACCCGGTGGATCCAGCCGGTGCCCTCCCGGCAGGGCGTGCACTGGCCGCAGCTTTCGTGGGTGTAGAACCACGACAGCCGGGCGATGGCGTAGATGATGTCGGTGGACTTATCCATCACGATCACCCCGGCGGTGCCGAGTGCCGATTTGGCCTCGCGCAGCCCGTCGAAGTCCATCAGCACGTCGTCGCACACATCCTTGGGGATCACCGGCGTGGAGGAGCCGCCCGGCAGCACCCCCAGCAGGTTGTCCCAGCCGCCGCGCACGCCGCCGGCGTGGGTTTCCAGCAGCTCCCGCAAGGGGATGCTCATGGACTCTTCCACGTTGCACGGCTGGTTCACGTGGCCGGAAATGCAAAACAGCTTGGTGCCGGAATTCTTGTCGCGCCCGAAGGAGGCAAACCAGTCGGCCCCGCGGCGCAGGATCGACGGCACCACCGCGATGGTCTCCACATTGTTCACCGTGGTCGGGCAGGCATAAAGCCCGGCACCGGCGGGGAACGGCGGCTTGTTGCGCGGCTGGCCCTTCTTGCCTTCCAGGCTTTCCAGCAGCGCGGTTTCCTCGCCGCAGATATAGGCGCCGGCGCCGCGGTGCAGGTAGATGTCGAAATCCCAGCCCGATCCGGCGGCGTTCTTGCCCACCAGGCCCGCTTCATAGGCTTCGGCGATCGCCTGATTGATGTTGGAGGCTTCGTTGTAGAACTCGCCGCGGATGTAGATGTAGCAGGCGTGCGCCCCCATGGCGAAGCTGGACACCAGGGCGCCTTCGATCAGCCGGTGGGGATCGAACCGCAGGATATCGCGATCCTTGCAGGTGCCGGGCTCGGACTCGTCGGCGTTGATCACCAGGTAGTTGGGTTTGCCGGGCTTTTCTTCCTTGGGCATGAACGACCACTTCATGCCCGTGGGGAAGCCAGCACCGCCGCGGCCGCGCAGGTTGGAGCGCTTGACCTCGTCGATGATCTTGTCGCGGCCGAGTTCGATCAGCGCCTTGGTGTTGTCCCACACGCCGCGCCGCTTGGCACCGTCCAGCCGCCAGTCGTCCCAGCCGTAGAGGTTGGTGAAGATCCGGTCTTCATCGCGCAGCATCGCTCACTCCCCCCCTTCCGGCGAACCCGAGGGTACGTCGTTCGGCCTAGGGTCTCCCGGCGCATCTGCCGGCCTGGATTTCTCCTGCTCGTCCGGGTGCTTTTCGGCCTTGGCCTTGTCCTTCACCGGAGAGGAGGCAGTCTCGTCCTCCGCGGCCGGCTTCGCCGCGGCCTTGGGCTTGCGCTTGGCGGCCGGCTTCGCGGCTTCGGCTTCCCCCGCCGCTTCCGGCGCCGCGTCCGCCGCCTTCGCCGCGGTGCGCGCCTTGGCCGCCGTCTCCAGCTGCTCGCGCATGTGCTGCAGGCTGGTGGGGCCGGCCTGGGCCTGGCTGCCCTGGCGCCCGGTCATCGAGCCCACCTGGGGCGGCTTGCCCGCCTTCAGCGCGTCGATCAGCTGGCAGGTGCGGTCGTAGTCCAGGTCCTCGTAGTAGTCGTCGTTCACCTGGAGCATCGGCGCGTTGACGCACGCCCCCAGGCATTCGACCTCCTCGCAGGTGAACTCCTCGCGCTCCGCCCCGTGGCAGTGGCGATGGTTGCCGGCGAGCCCGGTCTTGTCCTTGATGGCGCGCATCACCTCATCGGATCCGCGCAGCCAGCACGGCGTGGTGGTGCACACCTGGAGGTGCCATTTACCGACCGGGGCGAGGTGGTACATGGTGTAGAAGGTCGCCACCTCGTAGACGCGGATGCGCGGCATCTCCAGGAGGTCGGCGATGTAGTCCATGGCGACGGTGGGCAGCCAGTTGTCGTGCTGGCGCTGGGCCAGGTCGAGCAGCGCCATCACGGCGCTCTGCTGGCGGCCCGGCGGGTACTTGGCGATGACCTGCTTGGCCTTCTTCAGATTTTCGTCGGTGAAGACGAAGCTGTCCGGCTGCATCTCGCGCGGTGCGGCGTGCCCGAAGCTCATCGGTCGATATCCCCGAAAACGACGTCCATGGCGCCGATGATCGCCACCGTGTCGGCCAGGAAATGGCCGCGCGCCAGGAAATCCATGCCCTGCATGTGCGCAAAGCCGGGAGCCCGGATGCGGCAGCGATAGGGCTTGTTGGTGCCGTCGGCCACCACGAACACGCCGAACTCGCCCTTGGGCGCTTCGACCACGCCGTAATATTCGCCGGGCGGCACGTGGTAGCCTTCGGTGTAGAGCTTGAAGTGGTGGATCAGCGCTTCCATGGAGCGCTTCATCTCGCCCCGCTTGGGCGGCGACACCTTGTGGTCGGTGGTCGCCACCGGGCCGGTCTTCGGCATCTCCTGCAACGCCTGGCGGATGATGCGGTTGGACTGGCGCATCTCCTCCATGCGCACCAGATAGCGGGCGTAGCAATCGCCCGTGGTGCCGACGGGAATGTCGAAGTCCATCCGGTCGTAGACGTCGTAGGGCTGGGCCCGGCGCAGATCCCACGGCACGCCCGACGCGCGCAGCATCGGCCCGGTGAAGGCCCAGGCCATCGCGTCTTCCCTGGAAGCCACGCCGATATCCACCGTGCGCTGCTTCCAGATGCGGTTTTCCGTCAGCAGGTCGGCCAGCTCGTCGACGAATTTCGGGAAGCGTTCGGTGAACGCCCAGATGTCGTCGGCCAGCCCCGCCGGCATGTCCTGGTGCACGCCGCCCGGCCGGAAATAGGCCGCATGCAGGCGCGCGCCGCACACCCGCTCGTAGAACTCCATCAGCACTTCACGTTCCTCGAAGCCCCACAGCGCCGGGGTAATTGCCCCAACATCAAGGGCATAGGAGGTGACGTTGAGAAGATGGTTGAGGATACGGGTGATTTCGGAGAAGAGCACGCGGATGTACTGGCCGCGCTCCGGCACGGTGATGCCCAGGAGCTTTTCCACCGCCAGCGCGTAGGCATGCTCCTGGTTCATCGGCGC
>JAGQRL010000243.1:7458-20175 GCA_020425485.1 Rhodospirillaceae bacterium | reverse complement strand
GTTCTGGGACCCGGTGGAAAACGCCAGCCTGATGCCGTGGCTGGCCGGAACCGCCCTGCTGCACTCCACCGTGGTGGTGGAAAAGCGGGAAGCGATGCGGAGCTGGACCATCCTGCTCGCCGTGCTCACCTTCGGGCTCAGCCTGCTCGGCACCTTCCTGGTGCGGTCGGGCGTGCTGACGTCGGTGCACGCCTTCGCCGTCGATCCGGCGCGCGGCATCTTCATCCTGCTGCTGCTGGCGCTCACCATCGGCGGCGGGCTCACCTTGTTCGCCCTGCGCGCCCCGGCGCTGCGCTCCGGCGGGCTGTTTGCGCCGATCAGCCGCGAAGGCGCGCTGGTGCTGAACAACCTGCTGCTCTCCACCGCCGCACTTACGGTGCTGCTGGGCACGCTCTACCCGATCTTCCTGGAAACCCTGGGCGGCGGCACCGTTTCCGTCGGTCCGCCCTTCTTCGAAGCCACCGTGCTGCCGCTGCTCGCCCCCATGGTGATCGCCATGGCGGTGGGGCCGCTGCTGGCCTGGAAGCGCGGCGACCTGGCCGGCGCACTCGGCCGGCTGATCGCCGCCGCCGTGCTGGTGGCCGTCGTGCTGGGCTGCGTGATGGTGGTGCGCGGGGTGGAGCCGGTGCTCGCCATCCTCGGCATCGGCATCGGCCTGTGGGCCATCTTCGGCGCCCTGGTGGAGCTGGCGGAACGCATCCGCCTGTTCCGCATTCCGCTGTCGGCAAGCTGGCAGCGCGCCCGCGGCCTGCCGCGCAGCGCCTTCGGCATGACCATCGCCCACGCCGGCCTCGGTGTCGCCCTGCTGGGCATGATCGCCAGCACCGCCTGGAAGACCGAGGTGATCGAACGCGCCGGCCCCGGCGATACCCTGGCGATCGCCGGCTACGAGGTGAGCTTCGACAGCATCGAGCAGGTGCAGGGCCCCAACTACATCGCCGACCGGGCGCACCTGACCATCCGCCACGGCGACGATGCGCCCTTCCCGCTGGACCCCGAACGGCGCTGGTATCCGGTGGACCAGATGCAGACCACGGAAGCCGCCATCCGCACCACCTGGCTGGCCGATCTCTACATCGCCATCGGCCAGCCCGAGCCTGAGGACGGCACCTGGACCGTGCGCATGTACCACCACCCGCTGGTGCCGTGGATCTGGCTCGGCGGCATCCTGATGGCGCTCGGCGGGCTGGTCAGCCTGACCGACCGGCGCCTGCGCGTCGGCGTGCCGCGGCGCCGCGCCGCCCCTGCCGCCGCCCATCCGCAGCCGGCCGAGTAGCCCATTCCGTCGCCTTCCCTCGGCCAAGGTCTGTGGCTATGGTGCCGCTCTCAAGGGCGAACGGAGCGCCCGATTTGGCAGACTCCGCCGGTGATCGCAGAGCGACGGGAGGACGGATGTCCGCAGCAGCTTGTGCCCGCCTGGGCCTGCCCAAGTTCGGACTGCCCAAGTTCGGCCTGCCGAAATTCGGCGCGCCGACTGCCTGAACGTCTTTCACCCGCCGGTGTCCGCCAACGGCATCGGCCCCATCCCTGTGCGGGCGACCGATGGAAACGTCTGACTGGATTGCCCTGATCGCCGCTGCCGCCGCCGTGGTTTCCGCAGCCATGGCCTCCATCCTGGCGATCGTCGGTGTGCGCCAGCTCCAGGCCATTGCCGCCCAGATCACCAGGGCCGGCGACCAGCAGAAGAAGCTCGCCTCCCTCCAGGCCTGCGAGCGCTACGACACCGACCCGATCATCGAGCAGGCCACCAAGTCGATCTGGGACAAGCGCCTCGGCCCCAACGACTATTCCAACGCCCGGGTCTACCAGCGCGACATCATCAACCTGCTGAACTACCTCGATTCCCTGGCGATCGGGGTGGAGCAAGACCTGTATGCCGAGGACATCGTCCGCGCCCATATGGAGCCGGTTGTCACCCATGCGGTGAAGACGTTCCTGAAGGTCGAACCGTGCCTGTTCAATCGCGACGATCTGCAGCCGCTGATCCGCCTCTACGACCGCTGGCAGAACCAGCCGATCCGCGACAGGGATCCCGCCTAGACCCGTGACCCGCTTCCTTGCCTTCCTGCCCCTCGGGGTGTTCGCGGCCGTCGCCCTGTGGGTGGCGATCCCGCTCATCACCGGCCACGATCCGCGCGACCTGCCGTCGGAGCTGATCGACCAGCCCGCCCCGGTGTTCGACCTGCCGCCCCTGCCCGGCCGCGACGACGGGCTGGCTAACACCGATCTGGGTGGCGAGGTGATGCTGGTGAACTTCTTCGCCTCCTGGTGCGTGCCCTGCCTGGCGGAACACCCCATCATCAGCCGGCTGTCCCAGACCGTGCCAGTGGTGGCGATCAACTACAGGGACCAGCCGGAGGACGCGCTCCCCTGGCTGGCGCGCAACGGCGATCCCTACACCCGCATCGGCGCCGATACCGATGGCCGGGTGGGTATCGACTGGGGCGTCTACGGCGTGCCGGAAACCTTCGTGATCGACCGCGCCGGGCGCATCCGCTACCGCCATCCGGGACCGCTGACGCCCGAGGTGCTGAACGAAACCCTGCTGCCGCTGATCGAGGAGTTGCGCGGATGATCCGCCCGCTGGCCGCGTTCCTGCTGCTGGTTCTGGCCGCCCTGTCTGCCCCTCTGCCGGCCGCCGCCGTGCAGCCCGACGAACGGCTGGACGACGCCGCCATGGAAGCCCGCGCGCGGGAGATTTCCGCCGATCTGCGCTGCCTGGTGTGCCAGAACCAGTCGATCGACGATTCCAACGCGCCGCTGGCCCGCGACCTGCGGCTGCTGGTGCGCGAGCGCCTGCTGGCCGGCGACAGCGACGAGCAGGTGGTGGAGTTCGTGCGCAGCCGCTACGGCGACTATGTGCTGCTCGACCCGCCGCTGAAGCTGTCCACGCTGGTGCTGTGGTTCGGCGGCCCGGCCGTGCTGGTGGTAGCTGGGGCCGCCCTGTGGCTGTGGCTCGGCCGCCGCAACGTCGCCGCCGCGGCCGCCGGGCCGGCGCCGCTGGATGCGGCCGAACAGCGCCGGCTGGACGACCTGCTGGGGGGCGAGGACGGATGATCCTGTGGATCCTCGCCGCCGTCATCACCGCCGGGGTGGTGGCCGCCGTCATCAAGCCGCTGGCGGCCCCGCCGCCGGGCGCCGACGACCCCGCCGACCACGATGTGGAGGTGTACCGCGCCCAGTTGGCGGAGCTGGAGCAGGATCGCGCGCGCGGCGTGGTGGATCCCTCCGAAGCCGAAGCGACGCGGCTGGAAATCGCCCGCCGGCTGCTGGCGGCAGACCGGCGGCGCGGCCGCGAGGCTGCCGAGGCACCGCCGCAGAAGCAGGGGCGGCCACTGGCCTGGGCGCTGGCGGCGGTGATCCCGCTGGCCACGCTCGGCGGCTACCTGATGCTGGGCGACCCGGAACTGCCCTCCCAGCCGCTGGCGCTGCGCGATCCCGGCGAACGCCAGGCCGTGCAGCAGCGCATGGCGGAGGTGGAAGCGCTGTCCCAGGCGCTGCGCGACAACCCCGGCGACCTGGCCGGCTGGGTGGAGCTGGGCCGCCGCCTGTCCCAGCTCGGCCGCTACGCCGATGCCGCTGAAGCCTTCGGCCGCGCCGTCGGGCTGTCGGAAGGCTCCACGCCGGTGGTCGGCGCCTACGGCCAGGCCCTGGTCGATGCCGCCGATGGCACGGTAACGCCGCCGGCCGTGGCGGCCTTTCAGCAGGTGCTGGACGACCGGCCGGACGATGCGCGCGCCCGCTACTACCTGGCACTGGCCGAAGCCCAGGCCGGCAACGCCCAGGCGGCACTGGACGGCTGGGCCGCGCTTCTGGCCGACAGCCCGGCCGATGCCCCCTGGGTGGAGCCGCTGCGCCAGCAGATCGCGGCGATGGCCGACGAGTTGGGCCTCGACCCGGCGGAGGTGACGCCCGAGCCGGCGCCGCCCGCCGAAACCGCCGGTATGGGCCCGGCTCCCGGCGTCGATCCCGACCAGGCGGCGGCCATCGCCAACCTGTCGCCGGAAGATCAGGCCCTGGCGACCCGCGGCATGGTGGACCGCCTGGCCGCCCGGCTGGAGGACGCGCCGGACGACGTGGCCGGCTGGCTGCAACTCGCCAACTCCTACCGCGCGCTGGGCGAAGAGGAGCTGTCAGTGACAGCGCTCGGCCGTGCCGCGGAGGCAGCGCCGGACGATCCCGAGGTGCTGCGCGCCTATGCCGATGGTCTGCTGCGCCTGCACGGTGCCGACCTGCCGCCGGAATTCCTGGCGACCATCGAAGCCCTGCACGCGCTCGATCCCGACGATCCGCGGGCGCTGTGGGTGCTGGGCAACCGGGCCGCCGGCGACGGCGATACGGAAACGGCACTCGACCTGCTCGGCCGCCTGCGTGACCAGCTTCCCGAAGGCGGTCCCGAACGCGGGTTGGTGGAGGAGCGGATCGAGGCCCTGTCCGGCAGCTAGCGCGGGGAACCCCTCTCCTGCCGTCGCGCCGGCATGGCTCTTGTGCCCGGTTTGCATGGCTGTCATGGTGGCCGGCAGCGTCATTCGACCCTTCCGCCTCGTGATCCTGGGGATCCGACCATTCACACCAGTCTCGACAAGCGGACCGTCGCCCTGACGGCCGAGGACATCCACAAGAGTTTCGGTCCGCTGGAAGTGCTCAAGGGCATTTCGGCGACCGCCCATGAAGGCGACGTGATCTCCCTGATCGGCTCCTCGGGATCGGGCAAGAGCACCTTCCTGCGCTGCATCAACCTGTTGGAGACGCCGGACCGCGGCCGCGTGGTGGTGACCGGCGAGGAAATCCGCATGCGCCGGCTGGCCAACGGCAACGCCGTGCCCGCCGATGCCCGCCAGGTCGACCGCATCCGCGCCCGCCTCGGCATGGTGTTCCAGGGCTTCAACCTGTGGAGCCACATGACGGTGCTGGAAAACGTGATCGAAGCGCCGGTGCATGTGCTGAAGCAGCCCAGGGGCGAAGCCATCGAGTTCGCCCGCGAGCTGCTCGCCAAGGTCGGCATCGCGGAGAAGGAAGGCCACTACCCCAGCCACCTGTCGGGCGGCCAGCAGCAGCGCGCCGCCATCGCCCGGGCGCTCGCCATGCGCCCCAAGGTGATGCTGTTCGACGAGCCCACCTCGGCACTGGATCCCGAGCTGGTGGGCGAGGTGCTGAAGGTGATCCGCCAGCTCGTGGAGGACGGCAACACCATGCTGCTGGTGACCCACGAGATGCGCTTCGCCCGCGAGGTTTCCGACCGGGTGATGTTCCTGCACCAGGGCCGGGTGGAGGAGGAAGGACCGCCCGAACAGGTGTTCGACGCGCCCAGCTCCGACCGCTGCCGCCAGTTCCTGGCCACCAACTATTGATGGCGGCCCAATGCACCTGCCGGGCCGCTTGCTTGACGCCGGATGCCTGCGGCGGAACAGTGGGCCGAGCTTGGGACCCGCACGTTCCTGCCGGCCTGGACCGCTTGGCCCAGGTGAAGAAGACCCAACGTCCCTTCGAGGAGGATTGAGATGAGCAGACTTCACGCGCTGACCGCCGGTGCCGCCCTGCTGGCGCTGGCTTCCGCCACCGCCTCCGCCCAGGAAGTGGTGCGCATCGGCACCGAGGGCGCCTACCCTCCGTGGAACTTCACCGACGCTTCGGGCGAGCTGGTGGGCTTCGAGATCGACCTCGGCAACGCCCTGTGCGAGCGCATGGAAGTGGAGTGCGAGTTCGTCGCCCAGGACTGGGACGGCATCATCCCCGCCCTGCTGCAGGGCAACTACGATGCCATCATGGCCGGCATGTCGATCACCGACGAGCGGCGTGAGCGCATCGCCTTCAGCTACGGCTACGCCACCACCCCGGCGCATTTCGTGGCCGCCAACGACTCCCCGTTCCAGGACCTGGAAACCATCGACGACGTGGTCGCAGCGCTGGACGGCGTGCCGGTCGGCGTGCAGGTGGCCACCATCCACCAGGGCTTCATCGAGGAGTACATCCCCAACGCCGACATGCGCACCTACGACACCCAGGAGCAGCTCAACCTGGATCTGGCCGCCGGCCGCGTCGAGGTGGGCCTGGCCGACAGCTCCGGCTGGGAAGACTTCCTGTCGTCGGAAGACGGGGCCAACTACAGCCAGTTCGGGCCCGGCCTGACCGGTGCCGACTTCCCGATCTTCGGCGAAGGCGTGGGCATCGGCATGCGCCAGGAAGACACCGAGCTGCGCGACCGCTTCAACGAAGCGCTGTGCAGCATGGCCAATGACGGGTCGCTGGCCGCTCTCACCGAAGAGTGGTTCGGCTTCGATGCCTCCCTGCCCTGCCCCGAATAAGGCAGTAAGCGAAAGCCCGGCGGGCCGATGATCGAACTTCTGGCCATCGGCCCCGAGGGCTGGGGTGACGAAATGCTGCGGGGTGCCGGCATGTCCGTGCTCCTCGCGCTCAGCGCCTACGTCCTCGGCCTCGCCGTCGGCACCGTCGGTGCCGCCGCAAAGCTCGGCGGCAACCGCGTGTTTGCCGGCATCGCCCAGGTGTACACCACCGTGGTGCGCGGGGTGCCGGAACTGCTGGTGATCTACCTGCTGTTCTTCGGCTCCACCGGGGTGATCATGCGGGTGGCCAGCGTCTTCGGCTACACCGACCACATCGAGCTGGACGACTTCACCATCGGCGTGATCGCGGTGGGGCTGATCTCCGGTGCCTATTCCACCGAGGTGATCCGCGGTGCCTTCCAGGCGGTTCCCATCGGCCAGATCGAGGCGGGGCGTGCCGCCGGCATGTCGCCGCACCTGATCTTCCGGCGCATCAAGGTCCCGCAGATGCTGCGGCTGGCCCTGCCCGGCCTCGGCAATGTCTGGCAGCTTACCTTGAAGGATACCGCGCTCGTCTCGGTCACCGGGCTGGCCGAACTGATGCGCATGGCCAATGTGGCGGCGGGCTCCACCCGCCAGCCGTTCATCTTCTACGTCGCCGCCGCCGTGCTCTACCTGGTGATGACGACGGTTTCCCAGGTCTGTTTCCAGAAGGCCGAGCGGCACTATTCCCGCGGCGTCAGGAGGGCCTGAGCCATGGACTTCGAGCTGATGCTCGAAAGCCTGCCGCAGCTTCTGAGCGGCATGTGGCTGACGATCCAGATCGTCGCGCTGTCGCTGGCCTTCGGCTTCGTGGCCGCCCTGGGCCTGGCGCTGGCCCGCGCCTCGTCCAACCCGGTGGTTTCCGGCTTTGCCTTTGCCTATGCCTTCGTGTTCCGCGGCACGCCGCTCCTGGTGCAGATCGCGCTGATCTACTACGGCATCGGCCAGTTCGCCCTCATCCGCGACAGCTTCCTGTGGGAGTTCTTCCGCGAAGCCTACTGGTGCGCCATCCTGGCGCTGACCATGAACACCGCGGCCTATGGCAGCGAGATCATCCGCGGCGGATTCGCCGCCGTGCCCCATGGCCAGGTGGAAGCCGCGCGCGCCGCCGGCATGTCCGGCATGCTGGTGTTCCGCCGCGTCATCTTCCCCATCGCCATGCGCCAGGCGCTGCCGGCCTACGGCAACGAGATCGTGCTGATGGTCAAGGCCAGCGCGCTGGCCAGCACCGTCACCCTGGTGGAGATCACCGGCATCGCCGACCGCATCAACAGCCGGCATTTCGCGCCCTTCGAGGTGTTCACCACCGCCGGCGCCATCTATCTGATGATCAACTATTTGGCGACCGAGATCGTGCGGCTGGCGGAATGGCGGCTGACCCCCTACCTGCGCCCGCCCCACGAGCTGGGCCACCGCCTCACCCCGCTTGACCTGGTGCGCCAGCGCCCGACCCTGGTGATCTTGTCGGTGGTGTTCATCGCCGGGCTCGTCTGGGGGGAGCTGCAATAGTCTCTGGGCGCATGGCCGCAGGTGCCCAACCGGAAACCGGGTGACGCGCGGCCGGTCGAACGATAGAATCCAAAAACGATAGGGGAACCACACGGTGGCCGGCGCGGGCAGTTGTCAGAAGATCCGCCAGGCGCCATGTGGACAAGGTGCGGAGGCCGGCTGCATTGACCGGCCGCAGAGGGGAGCCGGGCATGACCGTTCAATCGATCCTGACCGCCAAGGGGACCGAGGTCGTCTCGACCAGCGCCAAGGCGACGTTGCGAGAGGCCGCCGAGGCCATGACCAAGGGCAAATTTGGCGCCCTGGTGGTGAGCGAAAGCGGCGAGACGGTGGACGGCATCCTGTCGGAGCGCGACATCGTCCATATGGTGGCCGAACATGGCGCCGCGGCACTCGACCTCAAGGTCGGCGATGCCATGACCGCCAACGTGGTCACCTGTAACCGGACCGACCGGATCGACGACATCATGGCGCAAATGTCCGAACGGCATTTCCGCCACATGCCGGTGATCGAGGACGGCAAGCTGGTCGGCATGGTCAGCATGACCGACATCATGCGCAAGAAGCTGGCCGACCTGCACCACGAGGCCAGCGCGCTCCGGGACTTCATCCGCGGGCACTGACGCCGGCGTCGCAAACGCCGCTGTCCTAAACGGGGTCGCCCTCCTCCGGGGCGGGCGGCTGCGGCCGCTGCCAGGCGCGGTAGTCCGGCGTGGCGTCGCGCATGTCGGCGTAGAGCCACGCCATGCGGTCGACGAACCACAGCTTGGCCCCCATGGCGACCGCCAGGCCGAGGGCGGTGATGGCGATATCCAGCTCCACCAGCCCCCAGGCCAGCACCAGCACGCCGAGCCCCGATGCGACCGTCAGCAGGTGGGGCACGGTGCGATGGTGCGCCGGGATCGCCACCCGGTGGCGGGCCAGCCACACCCGCTCGCCGAACACGCCGTGGCTCGCCCAATTGTCGGTGGACCGGGGGGCCGGAAAGGCCCGCGGATTGATCCAGGCCCAAACGCCCACAAGGGCCACCGGTAGCAGCGCCCACCAGCCCAGCCACACCCGGCTCCAGATGGCCAGCACCAGCAGCAAGGCGATGGGAACGCGCGTCCACACGCTCCACGGGCTGGCGTGGCGGGCCCAGGTGGCGTCGTCCATGCGGAAGGCGCCTGCCACCCAGCCGTAGAGTTTGCCGCCTTCGGCCATTCCACCGGCTCCTGCAAATTACCGCCCCATCACGCCGCATTGCCGCCGGCACGTCCAGGAGATCGCCATCCGGTGCGCCGGGAAACCGGCCCGCCCCCCTCGACGCGGCCGGCGTTCTGGGGGACAACTCGTCGAGGCGCTCTCAACGGGCCGTCCGGGTGCGGGAAAGACAGTCGATGCATCGCAATTCAAACTGGAAATGCCGACTGGCACTGGCCGCGGCCGTTGCCGTGTGTGCAACCGCACCGGCGGCGGCACAGGAAAGCCCGGCGGAGCATCTGGTGCGGCCCGTCCGCCTGATGATGCTGGAAGCCGATTCGCGCTGGCCGGAACGCCGCTTCTTCGGCGAGGTGGTGGCCCGCCAGACCGTCGACCTGGCCTTTCAGGTGAGCGGCCAGATCGTCGACCTGCCGGTGGTGGAAGGCCAGCGGCTGGCCGAAGGCGACCTCATCGCCGAGCTGGACCTGGAGCCGTTCGAACTCAGCCTGTCGCAAGCCCAGCTCCGCTTCGAGCAGGCCGAACGCACGCTGGACCGCGCCCAGCAGCTTGGCCCCGGCACCGTTTCCCAGGCCAGCATCGACGATGCGGAAACCGAAACGGCCACCGCCCGCATCGCCGTACGCGAAGCCGAGTACGCGCTCAACCACGCCACCCTGCACGCCCCCTTCGATGCCCTGGTGGCGGCCCGCCAGGTGGCCAACTTCACCACCGTCAACGCCGGCACCACCGTCGTGCGCATCCACGACATGTCGGAGCTGCGGGTGGAGATCGAGGTGCCGGAGGTGCTGTTCCGCCGGGTGCAGCAGTCCGACGTGTTCGACCTCTACGCCGTGCTCACCGGCAGCGAAGAGCACTACCCGCTGGAAGTGCGCGAGTTCGAGGCGGAAACCTCCGCCATCGGCCAGACCTATACGATCACCCTGACGATGATCGATGTGGACGACCTGCGCCTGCTGCCCGGCGCCTCGGTGACCGTGGTGGCGCGCCAGTTGAGCGGCGAGGACGCCATCTACCTGCCGCCCACCGCGGTGGTGATCGAACCGGACCGCGGCACCCATGTGATGGTGTTCGAGCCGACGGGGGCGGACGGAGGCACCGTGCGTGCGGTGCCGGTGGAGGTGGAAGCGACCGAAGACGGCCGGCTGCGCGTCCTCTCCGGCGTCCATGCCGGCATGGAAATCGTCGCGGCCGGGGCCGGCCGCGTGGCGAACGGCGAGGTGGTGCGCCGCTTCACCGGCTTCGGGAACTAGCCCGCGATGTCCACCTCGGACTCGCAGCCCGTGCGCGCGTCGATCGCCCGCGGGTCCATCGACCGGGCGCTGCTGACCTGGATCCTCATGCTCGCCTGCCTCTTGGGCGGCATCTGGGGCTTCCTCACCATCGGCCGGCTGGAAGATCCCGCCTTCACCATCAAGACGGCGGTGGTGTCCACCGGCTACCCCGGTGCCTCCGCCGCGGAGGTGGCCCGCGAGGTGTCCGAGCCGCTGGAATCGGCGATCCAGCAGATGGACGAGATCGACACCATCTCGTCGATCAACATGCCCGGCGTCTCCATCATCACGGTGGAGATCCAGTCCACCTACGGCGGCGACGAGCTGCCGCGGATCTGGACGACGCTGCGCCACCGCGTGGCCGATGCCGCGCGCCACCTGCCCAACGGCGTCTCCCAGCCGCTGGTGAACGACAGCTACGGCGACGTGTTCGGCATCATGTTCGCCGTTACCGCCGAAGGCTTCAGCGATGCCGAACGGCACCAGATCGCCACCTTCCTGCGCCGCGAGCTGCTGGCGGTGGACGGCGTTGCCGATGTGGAAATCGCCGGCCTGCCGGAAGAAGCGATCTTCGTGGAGCCGGAGCTGGCCACCGCCGTGGTGCAGGGCATCCCGCCCAACACGCTGGTGAGCGCCATCACCACCGCCACCAGCCTGGGCGACGCCGGCTCGCTGGACCGCGACGGCTCGCGCACCCTGCTGCAAAGCCCGGAAGGGTCGGAAAGCGTGGGCGAGATCGCCGGGCTCACCATCGGCGTCGGCGGCGAGGTCCTCAACCTGGCGGACTTCGCGCGGGTCTACCGCGGCCGGGTGGACCACCCCGACCAGATCATCCGCATCGACGGGGTGGAAGCCTTCACGCTCGCCGTCGCCGGGCTGGCCACGGAAAACATCGTGGATGTGGGCCAGCGCGTCGATGCCCGCCTGCGCGAACTGGAATCGGAAATCCCCTACGGCGTCGACCTCCACCCGGTCTACCAGCAGCACGTGGTGGTGGACGAGGCGAGCCGCGCCTTCCTCGTCAACCTCGCCATGTCGGTGGCCATCGTGGTCGGCGTGCTGGCGCTCACCATGGGCTGGCGGGCGGCCATCGTGGTCGGCACCACGCTGCTGCTCACCGTCGTCGGCACGCTGTTCTTCATGGGCATGTTCGGCATCGAGATGGAGCGCATCTCGCTGGGTGCGCTGATCATCGCCATGGGCATGCTGGTGGATAACGCCATCGTCGTCGCCGAAGGCATGCAGATGCAGATGCGCCACGGCCAGTCCTCGCGCGATGCGGCGGCCGATGTCGGCGGCAAGACGCAGATCCCGCTGCTCGGCGCCACCGTCATCGGCATCATGGCCTTTGCCGGCATCGGCCTGAGCCCGGATGCCACCGGCGAGTTCCTGTTCTCGCTGTTCGCGGTGATCGGCATCTCGCTGATGTTGAGCTGGGTGCTGGCCATCACGGTGACGCCGCTGATGGGCCACTACTTCTTCCAGCGCGCCGCGGAAGGCGAAGCGGGCGACGCCTATGGCGGGGCGATCTACCGGGCCTATGGCGGGCTGCTGCGGGCCGCGCTGAAGGTGCGCTGGCTGGTGGTGGCCGCCCTCGCCGCCATCACCGCCATCTGCTTCGTCGGCTTCGGGCAGATCAGCCAGCAGTTCTTCCCGGATTCCAACACGCCCATGTTCTACGCCCACTACCTGCTGCCCCAGGGGGCGGACATCCACCACACGGCGGCGGATATGGAAGTGGTGGAGGAGTGGCTGCTGGAGCGCCCGGAGGTGGTGTCGGTGGCCACCTTCGTTGGCCAGGGCGCCTCGCGCTTCATCCTCACCTACGAGCCGGAGCTGCCGCGGCCCACCTACGGCCACCTGATCATCCGCACCGAAACCCGCGACCAGATCCCCGAGTTGCGCCGCGACCTGGACGCGTTCGCCGCCGAACACCTGCCGGACGGGGAGTTCCGCACCCGCCGCATGGTGTTCGGGCCGGGTGGCGGTGCACCCATCGAGGTGCGCTTCAGCGGCCCCGACGCCACCGTGCTGCGCCAACTGGCGGCGGAGGCGGAAGCGCGCATGGCCGCGGCTTCCGATCTGCTGATCCATCTGCGCACGGACTGGCGCGAGCCGGAGCTGGTGCTGCGGCCGGTCTATGCCACCGATCGCGCCCAGACCGCCGGCATCACCCGCGACAACATCGCCGATTCCCTGCTGTTCGCCACCGATGGCAGCTCCGCCGGGGTGTACCGCGAAGGCGACCGGCTGATCCCCATCGTCGTGCGCCAGGACCGCAGCAACTGGGCCGGGCTGCATGACCAGGTGGTGTATTCCGCCTCCGCCGAGCAGTTCATCCCGCTGCTCCAGGTGATCGACGGCTTCCGCGCGGAAATCCAGGACACCCGCATCCACCGGCGCGACCG
>JAGQRL010000243.1:0-7403 GCA_020425485.1 Rhodospirillaceae bacterium | reverse complement strand
CATGGAGAGATCCGCGACGCGGTGGAAGCGATGCGCCTGCCGGCCGGCTACTCCATGGCCTGGGGCGGCGAGTTCGAAAGTTCCGGCGATGCCCAGAGCAGCCTGGCGCAGCAGCTTCCGTTCAGCCTGATCATCATGGTGCTCACCTCGATCTTCCTGTTCGGGGCGCTGCGCCAGCCCATTGTCATCTGGCTGCTGGTGCCGATGTCGGTGAACGGCGTGGTCATCGGCCTGCTGGGCGCCGGCCTGCCCTTCACCTTCACCGCTTTGCTGGGCCTGCTCAGCCTGTCGGGCATGCTGATCAAGAACGGCATCGTGCTGGTGGAGGAGATCGACCTGACGCGCCATCCCGGCATCGGCTTCACCGATGCGGTGGTGAACGCCAGCGTTTCGCGCATGCGTCCCGTGCTCCTGGCCGCCGTCACCACCATTCTCGGCATGGTGCCCTTGCTGTGGGACGCGTTCTTCGTGTCCATGGCGGTCACGATCATGGGAGGGCTCGCCTTCGCCACGGTGCTGACGCTTGTTGCAGCGCCGGTGTTCTACCATCTCCTGCTGAAGCCGCGGCGCCGGGCCGCCCCGAAACCGGCGGCCAAGGCTGCAGCACCTGCATAGCCGCCTAATCTTGCATCGGGCTGAGGGATGTGGCGTAACCGCACTTTCCGCCCGCAAACTCTTGTTCTGAGGTTTCACTCTTGGCCGTCCCGACCGATGCCCCCGCCGTGGCAGCCGCCCCTGGTCGACAGCACTCCCCCGCCCCCGCAGAGACCCTGACGCACCTGAAGCGCCTGGAGAGCGAGTCGATCCACATCTTCCGGGAAGTCGCGGCGGAGTTCCGCAATCCCGTGCTGATGTATTCCATCGGCAAGGACAGCTCGGTGATGCTGCACCTGGCGATGAAGGCGTTCTACCCCGGCAAGCCGCCCTTCCCGCTGCTGCACATCGCGACCGGCTGGGACTTCCGCGACATGCTCACCTTCCGCGACAAGCGGGTGGCCGAGCTGGGGCTGAAGCTGATCGTCCACACCAATCCCGAAGGGCTGGCCCAGGGCATCAGCCCGATCACCCACCCCTCCACCGTGCATATGGACATCATGGCCACCCAGTCGCTGAAGCAGGCGCTGACGGGCGGCAAGTTCGATGCGGCCTTCGGCGGGGCGCGGCGCGACGAGGAAGCCTCGCGCGCCAAGGAGCGGGTGTTTTCCTTCCGCACCAAGCAGCACCGCTGGGACCCCAAGCGCCAGCGCCCGGAGCTGTGGCGCACCTACAATGGCCGCGTCGCGCCGGACGAGAACATCCGCGTGTTCCCCATCTCCAACTGGACGGAGCTGGATGTGTGGCAATACATCCACCTGGAGCAGATCCCGGTGGTGCCGCTGTATTTCGCCAAGGAACGCCCGGTGGTCAGCCGCGACGGCCAGTTGATCCTGGTGGACGACGAACGGCTGCCGCTGAACCCCGGCGAGGCGCCGGAAATGCGCTGGGTGCGCTTCCGCACGCTGGGCGACTATCCCCTGAGCGGGGCGATGGAAAGCCGCGCCGCCACGGTGCCGGACATCGTCGCGGAGATGCTGGCGAGCCGGGCATCGGAGCGCCAGGGCCGGCTGATCGACCGCGATCAGGTGGCCTCCATGGAGAAGAAGAAGCAGGAAGGCTATTTCTGAGATGGCGGTCACCGACCAGGGCGCACCCCTCGATATCGCCGCCTATCTCGACAGGCACGAGAAGAAGGACCTGCTGCGCTTCATCACCTGCGGCAGCGTTGACGACGGCAAGAGCACGCTGATCGGCCGCCTGCTGTTCGACAGCAAGCTGATCTTCGAAGACCAGATGGCGGCCATCGACGTGGCCAGCCGCACCTGGGGCACGGTGGGCGAGGAGATCGACCTGGCGCTGCTGGTGGACGGGCTGCAGGCCGAGCGCGAGCAGGGCANNTCACCATCGATGTCGCCTACCGCTTCTTCGCCACCGATGCCCGCAAGTTCATCGTCGCCGACACGCCGGGCCACGAGCAGTACACCCGCAACATGGCCACCGGCGCGTCCACCGCCGACCTGGCGGTGATCCTCATCGATGCGCGCAAGGGCGTGCTGACCCAGACCCGCCGGCACAGCTTCATCGTCCACCTCCTGGGCATCCGCAGGATCGTGCTGGCGGTGAACAAGATGGACCTGGTGGACTACGATTCCGACCGCTTCGATGCCATCGTCGCCGACTACCGGGCCTTCGCCGACGATCTCGGCATCGGCGAGTTCGAGGCGGTGCCGGTGTCGGCGCTGAAGGGCGACAACGTCTTCGTGCGCTCCGCCCACACGCCGTGGTACGCCGGCCGCACCTTGATGGAAGCCCTGGAAGCGGCGGACACCACCAGCGACCTGGCCGAGCGGCCCTTCCGCCTGCCGGTGCAGTGGGTGAACCGCCCCAACGCGGAGTTCCGCGGCTTTTCCGGGCTGGTGGTTTCCGGCACCGTGCGCCCCGGCGACAAGGTGACGGTGCTGCCGGGCGACCGGCGCAGCACGGTGACCCGCGTCGTCACCGCCGACGGCGACCTGGCGGCGGCCGGCCCGGCCCAGTCCGTCACCCTGACGCTGGCCGACGAGATCGACGTGAGCCGCGGCGACGTGATCGCAGAAGTGATGCGCCCGCCGGAGGTCACCGACCAGGTGTCGGCCCACATCATCTGGATGCACGACACGCCGCTGCTGCCCGGCCGGCAATACCTGTTCAAGGCCGGCACGCGGCTGACCGCCGGCCAGGTGACGCGCATCGTCCACGCCATCAACGTCAACACCCTGGAGCAGGTGGCCGCCCGCACCCTGGCGCTGAACGGCATCGCCCGCTGCCACGTGGCCTTCGACCGCGACCTCGCCGTCGACCCCTATGTGGACAACCGCGACACCGGCTCGTTCATCATCATCGACCGCTACACCAACGAAACGGTGGGTGCGGGCATGATCGAATACGGTCTGCGCCGGGCCACCAACATCCACTGGCAATCGACCGAGGTGAACAAGTCCGCCCGTGCGGCCCTCAACGGCCAGGTGCCGGCGGTGGTGTGGTTCACCGGGTTGTCGGGCTCCGGCAAGTCCACCGTCGCCAACATCGTGGAAAAGAAGCTGCACGCCGCCGGCCGCCACACCTACCTGCTGGACGGCGACAACGTGCGCCACGGGCTGAACCGCGATCTCGGCTTCACCGACCAGGACCGGGTGGAGAATGTGCGCCGCGTTGGCGAGGTGGCGGCCCTGTTCGCCGATGCCGGGCTGATCGTGCTGGTGTCGTTCATCTCGCCCTTCCGCAGCGAACGCCAGATGGCGCGCGCCTGCGTCGGCGAGGGTGAGTTCATCGAGGTGTTCATGGATACACCGCTGGAGGTGTGCGAAGCGCGCGACCCCAAGGGCCTCTACAAGAAGGCGCGGGCCGGCGCGCTGGCCAACTTCACCGGCATCGACAGCCCGTACGAGCCGCCGCAAGCCGCCGAAATCCGGCTCGATGGCGGGTCCGGCGCCAGTGCCGAGGAGCTGGCCGACCAGGTGATCGCGCAGTTGGAAGCCCGCGGGCACCTGTAGTTCGGCAGTGCGGGTCCGGCCGGGACTTCCACTCCCGGCCGATCGCCGCCCCTTCGTCAGGGCCGATATCTAAATCAATTCAGCGGGATCTACGCCTTCGCTGACACGGTGGATGAAGATATCGGGCGGCGACGGGCCGGCGCCGCAAACGCCTACAGGTGGACGATTTCCACCCCGCCCCAGCGGTCCTTCAGATATTCCGCCACCAGCCGGCGGTGGCAGTGGTGGGGCACATCCTCGCTGCACAGCAGGCAGCCGCCATCCAGATCGGCCGGCGTCTCCGTCGTCTCGATATGCCGCTCGGCGATCAGCTTGAGGAACTTGGCCTCGTAGTCCGGCCAGGGGCCCTTCAGCTTCTTGTACTCATCGAACATCGGCTTGGTGGGCGCCAGTTCCGGCGCATGGCGGTAGCCGATGCCGCACAGCCGCTCGGCGAAGAACGCCAGGTCGTCGCGCTTGGCGAAGCCGGAAAGCTGGCCGTCCGGGTTCAGGCGCACATCGACGATGCGCTGCACCCCGGCACTTTGCAGCCGGCCGAAGAAGTCCGCTGCGGTGGTCTTGGTGAACCCGATGGTGTAGAGCCGCACGCCGCCCGCCTTTCCCTGACCGGCAAAGATATCCGGCATCGGCGGGCCGGCGTCCAGCGCCTCAGCCGAACAGCCAGCGGGCGAACAGCCTGGTCAGCCGCGGCATCACCACCCAGGTCATCAGCCCGGTCACCAGCCCGGTGAGAACCAGCGTGCGCAGCAGGAACGGCAGCTCGGCCAGCACCGGCCCCAGCGCCCACAGCAGCAGCGACACCATGGGGAACAGGGCAAGCCAGGTCAGCGTCGCCATCTTCGGCCGCGGCGGCGGCTTCACCGTGCGCGCGCCCGGCAGGGTGAACCAGGTTTCCAGCCCACTGAGGGATTCGAACGACGCCTCCCCCACCGTGAGGTCGCGGATGCGCGCCAGCCATTCGCCGCGTTCGGCACTGGTTTCCCACACCTGCAGGTTTTCCAGCCGGTCAAACTTGAAGACGATGCGGTAGACATCGGTGCCGGCATCGGGGCGAAACACCGTCGCCCCCATATGGCCGACAAAGGCGGAGCCGGCGGCGATCATGCCCTTCAGGGCCGCCTCCAGCTCCTCCTCGCACCCCGGCTTCACCCGGCGCGCGGACATCACCGTGATCGGTCCGTCCCCGGCATCGGGCTTGGGGATGTGCACGCTGTCCACCGCTGCCTCCGTCATTCGTCGACCGGTGGTGGCGGCGATTTCGGCTTGCCGGCGGCGCCGAACTGGTAGCCCGGCACCTCGCGGATGATGACACGGACGGACTCGATGGGGGCATCCAGCGCCCGCACCGCGGCGTCCGTCAGTTCCTCGATCAGCCGCACCTTCTTTGCCGGCGTTCGGCCTTCGATGAGCGTGACGTCGATGATCGGCATAGTGCTTTCCCTTGCCTCGGCAGCACCCTACGCAACGACGCTGAACCCGACGCTTCCCAGGGTCTGCATCTGGCAGCGCACCGCCATGCCAGCCTTGAGCGCGTGGGCGGCGGTGGCACCGCCGGCCAGCACGATGGAGCCGGCTTCCAGGCGCTCGCCCCAGCGGGCGACCAGACGGGCCGCCGCCACCAGCGAGCGCACCGGGTTGCCGAGGATGGCGGCGGTGGAGCCCACCTGCACGGGGCGGCCATCCACCTCCAGCACGATGCCGAGGTTGGACACGTCCACGGTCTTCGGCACCCAGCCGCCCACGACGAACCCGGACGAAGAGGCATTGTCCGCCACAACGTCGGCCAGCGCGAACTTGAAGTTGGCATAGCGGCTGTCGATGATTTCGAGCGCCGGGGCCACGGCCTCTACCGCGTCCATCGCTTCGGCGGGCGAAACCTCGCCGGCCAGCGGCCGGGCCATCAGGAAGGCCACCTCCGGTTCCACCCGCGGGTGGACGTAGCGGGCGAGCGACAGCGTGCCGCCCTCCTCCACCCGCATGGCGTCGGTCAGCCGCCCCCAGATCATCTCGTCCACGCCCACCTGGGCCATCTTGGCCCGGCTGGTCAGGCCCATCTTCATGCCGACGCGGCGTTCGCCGCGGGCATAGCGCCGGGCGAGAGACAGCGCCTGTACGCCATAGGCGTCGTCCACCGTCAGGTCGGGCAGGGTGTCGGTGAGCTGGGGGATTTCCGTGGCCGTGTGGGCGGCGGTGTCCACGGTTTCCGCCAGGGCTGCCAGGCCGCTCATTGCACGGCCTCCAGCTTGCCTGCGCGCTGCTTGGTGAGGTCCAGCGCCACGTCGACGATCATGTCTTCCTGGCCGCCCACCATGTGGCGCCGGCCCAGCTCCACCAGGATGTCGCGGGTGTCGATGCCGTACATCTTGGAGGCGTTCTCGGCGTGCCGCAGGAAGCTGGAATAGACGCCGGCATAGCCCAGCGACAGGGTTTCGCGGTCCACCCGCACCGGGCGGTCCTGCAACGGCCGGATCAGGTCGTCGGCGGCATCCATCAGCTTGAACAGGTCGCAGCCGGTGGGGATGCCGTTGCGTTCCAGCACGGCGATCAGCACCTCAAGCGGTGCGTTGCCGGCACCCGCCCCGTTGCCGGCCAGGGCCGCATCCACCCGGTTGGCACCGGCCTGGATGGCGACGACGGAATTGGCGACGCCGAGCGACAGGTTGTGGTGGCAGTGGATGCCGACTTCGGTTTCCGGCTTCAGCTCCTGGCGGAAGGCCTGCACCCGCTCGCCGACATCGCCGGTCAGCAACGCGCCGGCGCTGTCCACCACGTAGACGCACTCCGCCCCGTAGCTTTCCATCAGCTTGGCCTGCTCGACCAACTGGGCGGTGGGGATCATGTGGGACATCATCAGGAAGCCCACCGTGTCCATGCCCAGGTTGCGGGCGGCTTCGATGTGCTGCTTGGAGACATCCGCCTCGGTGCAATGGGTGGCCACGCGCACGCTGCGGGCGCCGGCTTCGTAGGCTTCCCGGAGTTCGTGCAGGGTGCCGATGCCGGGCAGCAGCAGGATGGTCGGCCGGGCGAATTCCAGCACCTCGGCCACCGCGGCGATCCACTCCACATCGGAATGGGCAGCAAAGCCGTAGGTGAAGGAGGTGCCGGCCAGCCCATCGCCATGGCAGATTTCCACGCCGTCGACATGGGCCTCGTCCAGCGCCTTGGCGACCTTGCGCACGGTGTCCAGATCGTACTGGTGGCGTACGGCGTGCATGCCGTCACGCAGGCTGACGTCCTGGATATACAGTTTTCCCGGATGTTGATTGGTCATGGCTCAGGCCGCCTCTTTGAGCTTGGTCTCAACCCAGCGTTCCGCCGTTTTCAGCGCCGCCGACGTCATGATGTCGAGGTTCCCGGCATAGGCCGGCAGGTAGTGGGCCGCCCCCTCGACCTCCAGGAAGATGGAGGACTTCAACCCGGTGGTCGGGCCGAAGCCGGGCAGGTTCACCGGCGCGTTGTCGCCGATGTTTTCAAACTGCACCTCCTGCTTCAGCCGGTAGCCGGGCACGTACTGGCGCACCGACTCCACCATGCGGTCGACGCTCTCGCGGATGGCGCCGGGGTCGCCGCCCTGGCTCAGCGTGAACACCGTGTCGCGCATGATCAGCGGCGGATCGGCCGGGTTGAGGATGATGATGGCCTTGCCCAGCTCCGCCCCGCCGACGCCCATGATCGCCTTCGACGTGGTTTCGGTGAACTCGTCGATATTGGCGCGGGTACCCGGGCCGGCGGACTTCGACGAAATCGACGCGACGATCTCGCCATAGACCAGGCGTTTCGACGCCCGCTTCACGGCATAGACCATCGGGATGGTCGCCTGGCCGCCGCAGGTCA
>JAGQRL010000017.1 GCA_020425485.1 Rhodospirillaceae bacterium | reverse complement strand
CCACCACGGGCGTGATGTTGTCCACAATCACCGCCACGCCGTCGGCATTTGGGTGCAGCCCGTCGGGCTGGTTCAGGGCCGGGTCCATGGCCACACCCTCCAGGAAAAACGGGTAGAGCGTCAGCCCATAGGTTTCCGCCAGGTCGGGATAGATGGCATCGAACTGGGCGGCGTACGTGTCGTCCAGGTTGCGGGCCGCGTACATGCCGGCCAGCATCACCGGTACATCGTCTTCCTGCAGGCGTTCGACGATCGCCGCCAGGTTGGTGCGGGCCTGGGCGGGGTCGAGGCCGCGCAGCATGTCGTTGGCCCCCAGTTCCAGCAGCACCGCGTCGGGCCCGTCCGCCAGCGCCCATTCCAGCCGCGCCCGGCCGCCCGCCGTGGTGTCGCCGGACACGCCGCCGTTCAACACGTCCACCTCATAGCCCAGCTCGGTCAGGGCGGCTTCAAGCTGGTCGGGGAAGGTGTCGCCGTCGGGCAGGCCATAGCCGTGGGTCAGGCTGTCGCCCAGCGCCAGCAGCCGCACCGGATCGGCCAGCGCCGGCCGCGTCTGCGCCAGGATTGTGGCGGCAACCAGCAGCGCGGCGATCAGGCCGGTCAACTTGAAAGCCAATTCGCCCGGCCTAACTGCGCTGGCACGGGGGCGGACAGGAGGGCTGAAGGGCAACGGCATGGCGGATCCGATGGAGCAGGAAACAGGGCGCCCGCCAAGCATCGCACTCAGCGATGTGCATGTGGAGCTGCCGAGCGGTGCGGGGCCCGTTACCATCCTGCGCGGTCTTGACCTAACTGTGGCGGCCGGCGAGATCGTCGGCGTGGTCGGCCCGTCCGGTGCCGGCAAATCCACCATGATGATGGTGATCGGCGGGCTGGAGCGGCCCACCAGCGGACGCGTGGCGGTGGCCGGGCGCGACCTGACGGGGCTCAGCGAGGACGATCTGGCGCGTTTCCGCCGCGACCATGTGGGCATCGTCTTCCAGAACTTCCACCTGGTGCCGACCATGACGGCGCTGGAAAACGTGGCCATCCCGCTGGAATTCGCCGGCCGGGCCGATGCGTTCGACCGTGCGGGGGAAGCGCTGGAGGCGGTCGGCCTCGGCCACCGGCTCACCCACTATCCCAGCCAGCTCTCGGGCGGCGAACAGCAGCGCACCGCTCTCGCCCGCGCCTTTGCCCCCGGTCCCGGCCTGGTGCTGGCCGACGAGCCCACCGGCAATCTGGACGGCGGCACCGGCGGGGCGGTGATGGACCTGATGTTCACGCTGACCCGCCAGCGCGGCGCCAGCCTGATGCTGATCACCCACGATGCCGAGTTGGCCGGGCGCTGCGACCGCGTGGTGCACCTGGAAGACGGCCGCATCACGGATCAGGGCGGCGGCACCCAAGCGGCCGCACAGGCAGCGGGGGCCGGATGATCGTGCAGGCCCAGGCGCTGCGGCTGGCCCGCCGGGAGCTGCGCGGCGGCCTGCGCGGCTTCCGCGTGTTCATCGCCTGCCTGGCCCTTGGCGTCGCCGCCATCGCCGGCGTGCAGACGGTGTCCGGCGGCATCCTGGACGGGCTGGAACGGGACGGTGCGGCCATCCTCGGCGGCGATGTCGCCGGCATGATCCGCTACGCCGAAGTGGCGCCGGAGGTGCGCGCCTATATCGGCGACACCGCCACGGTGTCCACCAGCCGGGAGATGCGCGCCAACGCCCGCCGGGTGGATACCGGCGATCCCCTGCTGGTGGAACTGAAGGCGGTGGACGGCCGCTATCCCCTCTACGGCACGGTGGAGCTGGAGGGCGGGCTGCCCCTGGCGGACGCCCTGGCGCAAGTGGACGGCGTGTGGGGGGCCGCCCTGGAAAACTCCATCCTCGACCGGCTGGAACTGGCGGTGGGCGACCGCCTGCAGGTGGGCGACGAGGAGTTCGAGATCCGCGCAACCATCGCCCATGAGCCGGACCGGGCGGGCGGCACCGCCATCGCCTTCGGGCCGCGCCTGATGATCGCCGATGCAGCCCTGGATGCCACCGGCCTGGTGCGTCCAGGCGCCATGATCGCCCACCACTACCGCATGCGCCTGCCTGAGGGCAGCGCCGCCGCGGCCTACCGCGAAGACCTGCAGGAGCGCTTCCCGGAGGCCGGCTGGCGCCTGCGCGACCTGTCGGATGCCGCCCCCCAGCTCCGCCGCACCATCGAACGGCTGGCCATGTTCCTCACCCTGGTGGGGCTGACGGCCCTGCTGGTGGGCGGTGTCGGCGTCGGCAACGCCATCAAGGCCTATATGGACGGCAAGATCGCCACCATCGGCACGCTGAAGACGCTGGGGGCGCCGAGCGCCCTGGTCTTCCAAACCTATCTGGCCCAGGTGCTGGCACTGTCCGCCATCGGCATCGTCATCGGCCTCATCGTCGGCGGGCTTGCCCCGGTGGCGCTGGGCGGGGTGATCGCCGGGCTGCTGCCGGTCTCGGTGGAGTTGGGCGTCTACCCCAGTGCGCTGGCTGCCGCCGCCGGCTTCGGCGTGCTGATCGCGCTGGTCTTCTCCATCTGGCCCCTGGCGCGGGCACGCGACGTGCCGGCCGCCGGGCTGTTCCGCGACCTGGTGGCGGGCGACCACGGGCGGCCGCCGCTGCGCTTCGCCCTCGCCATAACGGGTCTCGCCGTGCTGCTGGCCGGCCTGGTGATCGCCACCGCCGACCAGCCGGTGTTCGCCGCCTGGTTCGTTGGCGGCGCACTCGCCGCCGTCGCCCTGTTCCGCGTCGCCGCCTGGCTGGTCATCGCCGCGGCCCGGCGCGCCGGCCGCCCGCGCCGGCCGGGGCTGCGCCTGGCGCTGGCCAATCTGTGCCGGCCGGGAGCACCGACCGGCGACGTGGTGCTGTCGCTCGGCCTCGGCCTCACCGTGCTGGTGGCCATCGTGCTGATCGAAGCCAACATGTCGCGCCAGGTGCGCGAGACCATTCCGGCCGATGCGCCCGCCCTGTTCTTCGTCGACATCCAGCCCGACCAGATCGAGCCCTTCGCCGACCTGGTGGCGGGCTGGCCCGGCACCGGCGCGCTCGACCGCGTGCCCAACATGCGCGGCCGCATCGAGCAGGTGAACGGTGCCCCGGCGGCCGATGCGGTGGTGAACCCCGACCACGCCTGGGTGCTGAACGGCGACCGCGGTGTCACCTACACCGCCACCCAGCGGCCGGAGCACATCGTCACCTCCGGTGCCTGGTGGGCGGAGGACTATGCCGGGCCGCCGCTGGTTTCCGTCTATGCCGACGTGGCCGACGCGTTCGGCATCGGCGTCGGCGACCGGCTCACCATCAACGTGCTCGGCCGGCCCATCGAGGCGGAAATCGCCAGCGTGCGCGACATCGACTGGCAGAACATGCGCTTCAACTACACCCTGGTGTTCTCGCCCGAACCGCTGGTGCACGCGCCGCACACCTACCTCGCCAGCGTGATGGTGGACGCAGCGGAGGAGGCGGGGCTGCAGCGCGCCGTCGCCGAGGCGTTCCCCAACATCACCGTGGTGCGGGTGCGCGACGCGCTGGACACGGTGAACGCGGTGCTGGAGCAAATCGGTGCGGCGGTGCGTACCATCGCCGTCGTCACGCTCGCCGCCGGCACCCTGGTGCTGGCCGGCGCAGTGGCCGCCGGCCACCGCCGCCGCGTCTACGATGCCGTGGTGCTGAAGGTGCTGGGGGCGACCCGCTGGCGGGTGCTCGGCACCTTCCTTGTGGAATACGGCCTGCTGGGCGCGCTGACGGCGGCCATCGCAGCACTGCTGGGCACGCTGGCGGCCTGGGCGGTGCTGACCTTCGTGATGGATATCGCCTGGATGTTCCCGCCCGCACCGGTGGCGATGGTGGTGGTTTTGGCCACGCTGGTTACCCTGGCGCTGGGCTTTGCCGGCACCTGGCACGCCCTGGGACAGAAATCTGCCCCATTGCTGCGCAACGAGTGAGGCTGCGGGTCCGCCTCTGCGGGGCACACTGCGGCCTTCCGCGCCATCCGTTACGGCTTGAACTGGCCCGCCAGTCAGCCAATATGCACGGCAGATCCGCGTTATCAGACTTGTGAGGGCACTATGGTGAACGGTCCACAGAACCATTTCCGGTCGGCCTATGCCGGGGCGATCGACCGGGCGGAGGTCGATGCGGGCCTCCGCGCTTATATGCTCCGGGTCTACAACTACATGGCCACGGGCCTGGCGATCAGCGGCCTGATCGCGTGGGTGATCGCCAATGTGCCGGCCGTGACGCAGGTGTTCTACACCCCCATCGGCTACACCATGTCCGGCAACGTCGCCTATTCGCCGACGGCACTGGGCATGATCGGCATGTTCGCGCCCTTGGGCGTGCTGCTGATCGCCTCCTTCGCCGGCCGCAACTGGAGCGCCGGCACCACCCAGGCGATGTACTGGCTGTTCGTGGCGCTGCAGGGCGTCAGCCTGTCCATCCTGCTGTTCGCCTACACCGGCGAAAGCGTGGTGCGGGTGTTCTTCATCACCGCGGCGGCCTTCGGTGGGCTGAGCCTCTACGGCTACACCACCAAGCGCAACCTGTCGGCGATGGGCAGCTTCCTCATCATGGGCCTGATCGGCCTGCTGGTGGCGGCGGTGGTGAACATGTTCCTCGCCAGCTCCATGCTGAGCTTCGTGATCTCGGCGGCCGGCGTGCTGATCTTCTCCGGCCTGATCGCGTACGACACCCAGCGGATCAAGGACGCGTACGTGGCCGGCTTCGGCTCGCGCGAGATGGAGACCAAGGCGGCCGTGTGGTCGGCCCTGGCGCTCTACATCAACTTCATCAACCTGCTCCAGTTCCTGCTGATGATCCTCGGCAACCGGCAGTAGCCGGAGCGGTGCTCGAAAAGCCGCATCCGGGTCCCCTCGGATGCGGCGGCAAGCCCGGCGGATCGCTCCGCCGGGCTTCGTCATTTCTGGCCAAGGCGGCCAGTTGATGAAACAGTAGCGGGTGCCGGTCTTCGGCACCTGGTCCGCCCTTCAACGACGCCAGCAGCAGTACACTTCCCCATGACCGAGCCCACGGGTCTGCGCAGATGGGCCGACGAGCAGCGCCGCGATGCGGCGGTGTCGCGCGGCGCACCGGTCCCCCCGATGCCGGGGCCAACGGCGCTGGCGTTGCCGGGGGCCGCCTCCATGGTGGCGCGCTCCATGGCCGTGCCCATGCGCCTGCTGCCGCTGCTGAGCCGCATCGTCCGGCCGATCAGCGAGTTCTTCCTGCCGGCCGGCCCGTTGGTGGACCGCCTGGAACCCCTGCTCGCACCGGGCCACGCGGTGCTCGACCTGGGCTGCGGCAAGGGCGGCATCGCCCGGCGCATTGCCGAACGGGCGCCGGTGTTCGTTACCGGTGTCGATGCCCATGCGCCCTTCATCGAATCCGCCCGCCGTGCGGCCATCGGCACCGCCTTCGGCGAACGCTGCACCTTCCTGGTGGACGACATCACCGCCCCCGGCCCGTGGATGCGGCCGGCCGATCTGGTGCTGGCGCTGGGGGTGGGGCCGGTCTACGGCGCGCTGGAGGTGACGCTGGACTTCCTGGCCACCCTGGTGCGCCCGGGCGGCACGCTGGTGTGGGGCCGGCTGGTGGTGCCGGCGGCGCGCAAGGTGATGGTGGACCGCGCGCGGGAGACGCTGGCGGCATCCGGCCTGACGCTCCACCATGTGCAGACCGACTGGTCGGAAGCGGAGCGGACCGTATTGGCGGCCCGCGCGAAAAGCCTGGCGGAAGAAGCCAGGGCGCTCACTGTGCGGTCGTCCACCTATGCGCCCGATCTGGACGATTTCCTGAAGACCTGGGTGGACGGGGTGCCGCGGCCCGGCCGGCTGCCGGTGGTGGTGACTGCCCGGAGGTGAGGGCCGGTGGCGCAAACCTGAAGCGCCGTGGCCGGGCAGGCCCGAGGGATCGTAAACGTCCGGGTGCCGGGGTGGGACAGGGCCGGACCGGTCGAATCGCCGCCGCCGGGGATGGTTAGGTACGTAAGCCCTGCACGCAGGCCGCGGCTGGCCGCCGGGTCGGTCCCAATGGCTTCCCTCCGCGCCGGATTCTGGTATAAGCCGGCGGCAAGATAATCCATACCGCGCGAGAGGGAATCATGAAGGCCGTTGTGGCGGCGATCGTTCTGTCATTGATGTTGGCAGGCTGTATGAGCGAGGGCAGCAATACCAGCGTCCTCCCGGTGTCCAATGTTCCGCAGCCGCCGCGCTCCGGCGACTCCCTGTTCCCGGATCTGGCCGAGTTCCAGCCGCACATCACCGAAGGGGGCGGCTGCGTCACCGATCGGGAGATCACCGCGGAGCAGTTCATCGCCTTCCGCACCGCCATGATGGTGACGGGGCTGACCTGCCGCCGGGCCTACAACGCCGACGAGGACGTGTTCGGCACCTACCAGCAGTTCACCGTCGACAACGCCCAGCGCCTGCGCGAGACCCAGAACCTCATCGGCGCCTATCTGGCGCGCTACCGGCCGGGCAATTCCAGCCGCCTGTTCGACACCTACCAGACCGAGCTGGCCAATGCCGAAGCGCTGCTGGTGACCTCGGTCAGCGCATCGCGCTACTGCCAGGCCCAGCGCGAGCGGTTCTATCGGCTGGCCGAGGCGAGCCCGGACGAGCTGGAGCGGATCCTCGACCTGGCCGTGGAGCGCTACCGCGACACCTACGAGCTGTGCAGCTAGGACGGTTCAAACTATGGCGGGGTCTGCGCCTGCCGTGACGGGGCTGTACGCCACGATGTCGGATACCACTGTGCTGCTGGGGCTGACGGCGATCGTGGTGCTGGTTCTGGTGCCGTTCGTCGTCATGGCCAGCCGCTGGCAACTGCGCCGCCAGCAGGAGTTCGTGCGCCGCCAGCAGGCGGAGATTCTGGCGAAGCGGATCGAGCAGTTCACCCAGGCCCAGGCGATGCGCGAGGCCATGCTGGCCGCCCTGGAGCGGCAGACGGCCCTGCTGGAAGAAATCCGCGACGCCGTGACCCGGCGCTGAGGCCGCGTCAGGTCTCGGCTTCTGCCGCTGCCACGTCTGTGGCCGCCGGCAGCGGCAGCGGGGCGGCGGCCGGCGTGCCCGGCAGGCGGGCAAGCATCACCCCGCCGGCGACGATGAGGACGGAGCCGGCAACGGTGGTGGCGGTCGGCAGCTCGGCAAAGCCGATCAGGCCGATCAGGGCGGCGAACACGATCCAGCTATAGCCCACCGGGCCAACCACCGAGACCGGCGCCAAACGGTAGCCGCGCAGCGTGCAGTACTGGCCGCTGATGGAAATCGGCCCGAGGATGAGGAACCCCAGGATTGCCGGATCCGCCCCGCCGGGGCCGGCGGCACCGATATCGGGCCAGGTGGCGAGTGCCGGGCCGGCCAGCAGCAGCATGCCGAACAGGTTGACGAAGAACAGCACGTTGAGCAGCGGCTCGGACACCGCCAGCACGCGGATCAGAATGCTCTCAAGCGCGATCAGCACGGCCCCGGCAAAGGCAAGGCCCGCCGGCACGGCATAGGCGGCATCCAGCTCCGCAAAGGCGCCGCGGCCCGCCACCACCACCGCACCGCCGACGATCGATACGGCGATGGCCAGCCAGTGCCGGCCGCTCACCACCTCGCGCAGCAGCACGATGCCCAGCAGCACGATCAGCAGGCCGTCCAGCATGCCGATGGCGGTGGCATCGGCGATGGGCATGCGGGCGGCGGCCTCGATGGCGCAGATGCCGCCGGAAGCACCGCACATCGTCCGCAGCGCATGGGTGGCCACGCGGGCCGGGCGGGTGCGCCCCACCGGCTGCCGGCGCATCGCCACCAGCGTGCCGACCACCGCGAACCCGCCGATATAGCGCAGGAACAGGATGTGCAGCGCCATCACCTCCGGCGGTGCCAACCGGCCCGACACAAAGGTGAGGCTGAACAGCCCTGTGCTGAGCGTCACCCAGAGGACCGCGGCAAGCTGCGTGTTGGAATGCTCTGAGGTCATGGTTGCTTGCACTGGGGTGGCGGCTGGCGGGTTCCTCCTGGTATCGTTTGCGCCGAAGCACGCCGCTTGGCGAGCCAGGCTTTGTTGGCATGGAATGACTTGAGATCATGCAGAACGTGGTCGCGACCCTGCCGCTGGCGGCGATCCGCGCGTTCGAGGCGGCGGCCCGGCTGGGCAGCATCCGCCGCGCCGCCGCAGCGCTCGGGGTTACGCCTGCGGCGGTGAGCCGGCAGATCCAGGGGCTGGAAGGCTATCTCGGCACCGGGCTGTTTCGGCGCAGCCACAACGCCATCCAGCTCACCCCGGCCGGCCGCCTGCTGCTGGACGCGGCGAGCCCGGCGCTGGATGGCCTGGCCGCGGCGGTGGCGCGGCTGAAGCGGGAGGCGACGGAGGTCGTGGTCTCCGCCCCCATCACCTTTTCCACGCGCTGGCTGATCCCGCGGCTGGGCCGCTTCCGCGCCGCCCATCCGGGCCTGCGCTTGTGCCTGGCCACCCATGAGACGCCGGACGGCGGCGGCAGCGATGCCGACGTGACCATCCGCTACCGCCGTGCCGACACCGGCATCCGGGCGCCGGGTGCGGTACCGCTGTTCGCCGACATCTCCCTGCCGGCCCTGGCGGCCGGGCGCGACGGCGCGGCGTGGTGGCAGCACCCGGTGCTGGGCGCCACGCTGGACGGGTGGGACTGGCCGGCGTGGTGCCGCATCGTCGGGTTCGACATGGGCCGCCTGACCGTGGGCCATCGGCTGGACATCGACGACGCAGCCCTGGGTGCCGCCATCGCCGGGCTGGGGGCGGCCCTGATTTCCGTTCCCATGGCGCTCGACGCGTTCGACCAGGGGCTGATCTGCCCGGCCGGCGATGCCGCGGCCATGGGCAGCTACGACATGGCGGTGACGGCACCGGCGGAACGCTGGGCGGTGGCCCGCTTCACCGCCTGGCTGACGGAGGCGGCGGCGGAGACCGACCGGGCGGTGCGGGCAATGCTGGTGCGCCACGCCATCGCCCTGGCGGGACCGGACGCGGCGCAGGTGCCATCCGCAGCGGGTGATTGAGCCGGCCCGCCCCAACGGCTAGAAGGGCGGATCAACAATTGGGCGGCCGCGCGCTGTGGCCGCCGAGGATCGTGTGACGGACGGCGACATGGCGGGCCATTCCCAGTTTAAGAACATCATGCACCGCAAGGGTGCGCAGGACGCCAAGCGCGCCAAGGTCTTCACCAAGCTGACCAAGGAAATCGTGGTCGCGGCCAAGCAGGGCATGCCGGACCCGGCGATGAACCCGCGGCTGCGCGGCGCCATTGCCGCGGCGCGTGCCGCCAACATGCCGAAGGACCGCATCGACAAGGCGATCAGCAAGGCCACCGGCGGCGGCGACGATACCGACTACACGGAAATCCGCTACGAGGGCTATGGCCCCTCCGGCGTGGCCATCATCGTGGAAGCGCTGACGGACAACCGCAACCGCACCGCCTCTGAGGTGCGCTCGCTGTTTTCCAAACACGGCGGCACGCTGGGGGAGACCAACTCCGTCAGCTTCATGTTCGACCGGGTGGGCGAGGTGAGCTATCCGGCCGAGGTGGCCGACCACGACACCGTGCTGGAAGCCGCCATCGAAGCCGGCGCCGACGACGTGCAGTCCGGCGACGACGGCCATGTGATCACCACCGCGGTGGAGGACTTCGCCGCGGTGCGCGATGCCCTGGAAGAAGCCCTGGGGCCGCCGGAAGAAGCCGGGCTGGTGTGGCGCCCGCAGACCACGGTGGCGGTGGACGAGGAGCCGGCGGGGACCCTGCTGAAGCTGCTCGACGCGCTGGACGACAACGACGACGTGCAGAAGGTGCACGCCAATTTCGACATCTCCGACGAGGTGATGGCCCGCCTGATGGGCTGACCGGTTCGCTGCACCGCCGGTCCGCTGCGCCGCCAATCAACTGTCTGCGCAGGCCCGATCTTTCCGAGAGCAGGCGCCACGTCGGGAACCGACGGAGGGTACTGCGCCTGGCGCCGCGACTCCATATTGACGCAGGCGCCGCCGGGCGCTGGCGCCCGTCACGCCGGTCAAGTATGGAGTCGGCTTACCATTCGCAATTGAAGGCCTTGGGGCGGTGCGTTGCTGCAACCTGATCTAGAGGAGCAGGCGACATGGCTTCGTGGTGGGAAAAAGCGCTAAACAGCGGCTACTATGAAAAGCGGGGGTTTGTCTCCGAATACCCCTCTGCGGCCGGTTTTGTTCCGGCCCATTCGAACAATTTCACAAAGATGAGCCGCAGCGCCAGCGATATTACTCTAATCGTGATCCACATCACGGGCGGGGATACGGCGGGATCTGCCATCAATACATTCGCCGCTGAGGACAACCCCAATCACACCAGCGCCCATTACATTGTCGGCCGAACCGGCAAGATCTATCAGACGGTCTGGGAAAAGGACCGCGCGCACCATGCCGGCTCGGCGAACAGGCGCAGCATCGGCATAGAACATGTGGCGGACAATCGGACCAACTACCCGACGCAGGAGCAGTACAATGCGTCGGCCGCTCTGGTGCTATATCTCTGCCGGAAATACAGCATTCCTGCCGATCGTGAGCACATCATGGGCCACCAGGAAGTGATAACGACCAGCCACAATTGCCCGGGTCCTTACTGGGACTGGGCGGAATATATGAGAACGATCAGCATCGTCAGAACGCTGATCAATCTCGGTCCCTTGCTGCCGCTGTTGCCCTGAGCTGGCCGAACGCCGTGCCGACCGGGGCCGACCAGTGCCGGTGCGCCTAGGCCGGGCTGATTTCTGTCAACTGGTCCATGATCAGCCGCTTGGCCGGCTTCACCCGGCTGCCCAGCCGCAGCAGCACCGCGCGGGCCAGCTTCGCCGGCAAAGTCTCCTGCGTATAGAGCCGCACGATGGCGTTGGTGCCGTGGTAGAGCGGCAGCGTGCGCTGGCTGTGGCGGGAGCTGTAGCGCGCCAGCGGCCCCGCAGCGCCGATGTCGCCGCCGGTGCGCCGGGCCGCCAGCAACTCCTCGGCCAGGATGTCCGCCCCGCGCAGGCCCAGGTTGAAGCCGTGCGCCGTGACCGGGTGCATGCCCACCGCGGCATCGCCCACCAGGGCATAGCGGCGGGTGTGGAAGCGGTTGGCGTGCACCGCCACCAGCGGATAGGCGAAGCGCTCGCTCACCAGCCGCATCTCGCCGAAGCGGTGGCCAGTGCGGCGCATGATGTCGGCGTTGAACTCCGCCTCCGGCTGGTCGAGCACTGTCTTGTCCTGGTCGCTGCCGACGGTGATGACGATCGACACCTCGTTGTCGGGCAGCGGCAGGATCGCCAGCGTGCGGCCGTAGTGGAAGCATTCCAGCGCGGTGTCGCCGTGGGGCTTTTCCGCCGTCATGCGGCAGACGATGCAGGTGCGCCCGAAATCCAGCATCGAGGCCGGAATGCCCATCATCCGCCGGCTGGCGGAAAAGCGGCTGTCGGCGGCGACGACCAGGGGGGCCGTCAGCGTGGTGCCGTCGCCCAGGGTCACCATGCCTTCGGCACTGTCGGTGCGCACATCCACCACCGAAGCCCCCGTCAGCAGGGTCACCCCCTCCATCTCCTTCACCGCGTCGTAGGCCGCCTTGCGGATGCGGTGGTTGGAGATCATGAAGCCCAGGGTTTCCCGGCCGGCCTCGCGGTGATCGAAATGCAGCGAGTAGCCCGACTTGCCGTTGAGCACGCGGGCGTGGCGGATGAGGGAGATGTGCTCTTCGGGAACGTGCTGCCACAGCCCGTGGCGCACCATCAGCCGCCGGGAATGGTGGGTGAGCGCAATCTCGCGCCCGTCATAGGGCGGATCGGCCAGTGCCGCTTCGTCCTGCCGGTCGATCAGCGTGATGGAAAGCCCGCTGCCGTTCAGCGCGCGGGCAAAGCTCAGGCCGGCCGGCCCCGCCCCGATGATGACGATGTCGGTGCCCATGGCTCCCAGGTCTCCTTGAGCGGCAGGCCGAACCGGGCCTGCGATCCTGGGTCAGTATAGGGCGCCGCGGCGAAATGACTGAACGAAAGCGCGCAGGTCAGGCGGCCGCCTTCACCGCCAGCACGCCCTTCAGCTCCTCGCCGAGGAAGCGGGCCAGCGCCCGCATGCCGGCCCGATCGGTGCCGGCGATGCCGGCGCGCTGCTCCGCCTCGCCGTTGTAGTTGGTGTTGGTGTTCACATCGTAGGTGTGGGCCACCCCGTCGGCGTCGGTGACGAACTCGATCCCCGCCACCTCGATGCCGGCGGCCGCCAGGAAGCCTTCGTAGCGGCGCCGCAGGTCGTCGGGAATGCGGTCGACCACCGTGAACTTCGGCGCCGCGTCGGGCAGGGCGCAGGCATCGGCCGGGCACAGGTCGAAGCCGCCGGACGTGTTCACCCGCACCGCATAGTGGAAGGCGCCGCCGATGAACTCCGCCCGGGTGATGAACGGCTCTGGGGCCTGGATGTACTGCTGGACCAAGTACACCCCATCGATGGGGGCGGCGTGGCTGTCGCTGTCCAGCTCGTCGGCGAGCGCGTCGATGCTGTCGAACAGCTTCACCCCGAAGCCGGTGCCGCCGCGGTTGGGCTTCACCAGGAAGGGCCGGCCGGCGAAATGGGCGCGCGCCGCCGCCAGCACCTGCTCGCGGCCCACCGCCGCCACCGTAGCGGGGGTGCGGATGCCGTGGGCCTGAAGCAGCGCGTATTGCCGGGCCTTGGAGACCTCCAGGTCGAGCGCGCGGGCACTGTTGACCACCCGGCGGCCATGGGCGGCCAGCCAGGCCAGCACCACCGCCGTCAACTCCGCGGCGTAGCGGTGGTTGCGGGTGTGGGAGGAGGCACTCATGCGATTGTAGAACACGCCTTCGGGCGGTGCTGCCGTCAGATCCACGGTGCCGCGATCGAGGAACCACTCCTCGTACGGCAGCGCCATATCGGCGAAGGCGTCGCGCAGCGGGCCAAGCCAGGCGCCGTTTTCGTGCAGGACGTGGATTTTCGGCATTGCGCGCGCTCCCGCGGGGTTTCACGAAAACAGTCATCTAATTGATGTGATAGGATTTTCAATACGTAATACGAATGTAGTATTATCGCGGTATGCCAGGGTTGCGGCGGCCCGCTCCGCGTCATAGGAGGAAGCCAACAAACCCAGCACCCGGAGGATCCCCAGATGGCCACCACTGCCGACCGTTCCACGCTCACCCTCGACGGCGCCGACCAGGTGATGGCCGCTGCCATGGCCTTTGCCGCAGAGCAGGGCTGGGCCGCCACCGTGTGCGTGTCGGACGCCGGGGGCGTTCCGCTGCTGGTGCGCCGATCCGATGGGGCGTGGCCGGCCAGCGTGGAAATCGCCATCGGCAAGGCGGCGACGGCCATCCGCTTCGGCAAGCCCTCCGGCGCGCTGGAGGACATGATCAATGGCGGCCGGACCGCGTTCGTGGGCACGGCGGGCGGCACCCATCTGCGCGGCGGCGTGCCCGTCAGCGTCGGTGGCGCGGTGGTCGGTTCCGTCGGTGTCAGCGGGCTGACGCCGGACAAGGACGAGCAGGTGGCCCTGGCAGGCGCGGCCGCAGTTAGCTGACGGGGCTGATCGGGGCTGATCGGCGCCGGCCGTCCCTCACAGCTTCGGCATCTACGGGTTGTCGTCGCCGTCCTCGCCCCCAGGTGTTAGGGACTGCCTGGTGAACCGGACAAGCATGGGAGGGCGGCAATGGCCGAGCCGCTGCGCATCGATATTTTTTCCGACGTCATCTGCCCGTGGTGCCTGATCGGCCGGGAACGGCTGCGCCAGGCGCTGGAGCAGCTCGACCCCGAGCAGCCGGTGGCGATCCGCTGGCTGCCGTTCGAACTGAACCCGGAAATGCCGCGCGAAGGCATGGACCGGCGCGACTATGCCGAAGCCAAGTTCGGCGGCATCGACCAGGCGCGGGAGATCTACGCCAACATTGCCGAAGCCGGCCGTGCGGAGGGCATCGAGTTCGACTTCTCCCGGCTGCAGCGCACGCCCAGCACCTTCAATGCCCACCGCCTGCTCTGGCTGGCCAGCTCCAAGGGCCTGGGCGACCTGCTGAAGGACGGACTGTTCCGCGCCTATTTCATGGAAGCGCGCGACATCGGCGACCTGGCGGTGCTGACCGAACTCGCCACCGCGGCGGGCATGGACGCAGACGAGGTGGGCCAGTTCCTCGACAGCGACAACGGCGAGGAAGCGGTGCGCCAGATGGAGTCCGTGGCCTACCAGATGGGCATCACCGGCGTGCCGTTCTTTATCTTCAACGGGCGCATCGGCGTTTCCGGCGCCCAGTCGCCCGAAGTGCTGCTGCAGGCCATCGGCCGCGCCTGGGATCCGCTGCCCGACGAGGCGACGGCCGAAAGCGCCCAGCCGGACGGCTGATCGGCGGACAATCCTGCCGCTTGTTGCCGCGGCCACTGCGACCGGGCGTTGACAGAACGCGCCGCTTCAGTCGTCATGATTGACCGATTTTTGCAGGAAGCAGGTGCAACCATGGCCGGGGCCAGGGCACGGGTGTTCATCGATGGCGACGCCGGAACCACCGGGCTGCAGATCCGCGCCCGCCTGGAGCCGCGCGACGACATCGAGCTGCTGCGCATCGACCCGGCCCGCCGCAAGGATGCCGATGCCCGTGCGGAGCTGCTGAACGCCGCCGATGTGGTGATCTTGTGCCTGCCCGACGATGCGGCGCGCGAGGCGGTGTCGCTGATCACGGCGCCGCAGGTGCGGGTGATCGATGCCAGCACGGCGCACCGCACGTCGGGGTCCTGGGTCTATGGGCTGCCGGAACTGTCGCCGGTGCAGCGCGCCGCGGTGGCGTCCGCCCGCCGGGTGTCCAACCCCGGCTGCTATCCCACCGGGGCGGTGCTGCTGGTGCGCCCGCTGGTCGATGCCGGGCTGGTGCCGGCCGGTCACCCGATCACCGTCAACGCCGTGTCCGGCTATTCCGGCGGCGGCCGCAAGATGATCGAGGAGTTCGAGGGGACTGAGGGCGCGGCACCGGCCGGCCATCCCTTCCGGCTCTACGGCCTCGGCCTGTCGCACAAGCACGTGCCGGAAATCCACCGCCACGCCGGGCTGTCGCACCGGCCCCTGTTCGTGCCCAGCGTCGGGCGCTTCGCCCAGGGCATGCTGGTGTCGGTGCCGCTCGCCCTGTGGGCGCTGCCGGCGCAGCCGAGCCTCGGCGACCTGCGGCGGGCGCTCACCGAACGTTACCGCGGCGAGCGCTTCATCGAGATGGCCGATGCGGCGGAAACGGCGGCGCTGGCCAGTCTGGCACCGGAGGGGCTGAACGGCACCAACCGGGTGCGCCTGCACGTGTTCGGCAACGAGGACGACAGCCACGCGGTGCTGGTGGCGCTGCTGGACAACCTGGGCAAGGGGGCCTCGGGGGCGGCGGTGCAGAGCCTGAACCTGATGCTGGGGCGCGACGAAGCCCTGGGGCTGGAAGACGGGACGGCGGCTGCGGTCGCCGCCTGATCCCTCAAGCGTTTTCTGTTCAGTCTGCGCCGGCCCGCTCCCCCACCCGGCC
>JAGQRL010000242.1 GCA_020425485.1 Rhodospirillaceae bacterium | reverse complement strand
GCGCCCTGGCGGATCTGCTCGATGATGTCCTCTTCCACGCCAAGCTGGGCGCTGTGGAAAACCTCGATGGTCAGGCCGCCACCGGTCCGTTCGGCCACCCGGTCCGCCCAGTTCAGAAAGCCCTGGTGGAAGGGTTCGCCCGGCCCCAGCACGTGGTTGAAGCGGAGCGTATATTCCTGGGCCTGGGCCGGAGCGAAGGCCGCCAGCGCGGTGCCCATCAGGGCGCCAAGGAAGACAAGCCGTTTGGTCGACATGGGTGAGTTCCTCCCGTTCTTGCTGAACGACCGGCGGCCACCCGGCCCCCGCATCGAGGGTCGCCGCAGCCGGGCGCCCTCGACCGGCGAGCCGAGGCCGCAGCCGGTCAGGTCGACGTGCGGACCTTGTGCCAACACGTCCTTCATGCCGCCGCCTCCCGTTCCGGCAGGGAAACGGCGTAGGTTCTGGCCAGTCGCCGGAATGCATCGTAGGTGGCGGGATCGATGGGGATGCCCGTGGCCGCGCGGTGCTCGGCTTCGGCCCATTCCCGGTCGCCCGGCGCCATCACGGTTGCGCCGGCACGGGCCGGCGACCGGCGCAGGGCTTCAAGATACCGCACCATGCCCTCGCCGAACTGCTGGGGCTCCACGAAGGCGGCAGGATCGATGGCGAGGACGAAGGCGCCCATGGCGCGCGGCGTGCTGAGATCGGGCCCGGCCATGGGCAGGATCTCGAAGCCCAGCCGCATGCCGCTCAAAAGGGCGCTGAAGATCTCGATGAGGCCGGCCAGTCCGGCCCCCTTGTAGCCGAAGGCGGCCCCCAGCGGCGCCAGCATCACCGCCTGCTCGGGGTCCAGCGTGTCCACCCCGTCGGCCGAGGAGGCCGCTCCCGGCGGCAGGCTGACGCCGAGGCTCTTGTAGAGCATCACCCGGTTGTAGGGCACCGTGCTGGTGGCCATGTCGAGCAGCCACGGCTGCTGGCCCGGCACTGGCACCGCACAGGCGATGGGATTGGTGCCGTGGAAGCGCGCCGCGCCGTCGTGCAGGCGCACGAAGGCATCGGAGTTGGACACCACCAGGCCGATCAGCCCGGCCTCTGCGGCCACCAGCGGATAGGCGCCGGCCGGCCCGAAATGGGAGCTGTTGCGCACGGCGACGGCGCCGATGCCATGGCGCTTGGCCAGCCCGATGGCGTGATCCATGGCGGCAAAGGTGGCGGTGGCACCGTGGCCGTTGTCGGCGTCCAGCGTGGCGACGGCCCCGTGTTCGGCGACGATGGAAAGGTGCGGTGACGGGTTCACCCGGCCCTTGGTGAGCACCGTGGCGTAATGGTCGAGCAGGCGCACGCCGTGGCTGTCGATGCCCAGGCGCGAGGCATGCATCATGGCGCGGGTCGCCGCATCTGCGGTCGCCCGGTCCGCCCCGGCATGCACCAGCACGGCCCGGCAGAAGCGATCGAGGGCGTCCACGCCGACGCGCACCGTCGGCCCGACCGGCTGTGTGAGGGGCGCGTTCATAGGGTCTGCCCGCCGTCCACCACCATCGTCGCGCCGGTGGTGAACGCCGATTCATCGCTGGCCAGGTAGACGGCGGCGGCCGCCATCTCCTCCACCGTACCCAGGCGGCCCACCGGCTGGCGGGCGGCGAACTGGCGCCTGGTTTCCGCCGGGTCCGGCGTGGCGTCCATTCGCTGCTCCAGCGACGGGGTCAAGGTGGTGCCCGGGCACAGGGCGTTGCAGCGGATGCCCTGGGAGATGAAGTCGCGCGCCACCGCCTTGGTCAGCCCGATCACTGCTGCCTTGCTGGTGCCGTAGGCGGCCCGGTTGGGCACGCCGGTGAGGCTGGAGGCGACGGAGGCGACGTTGATGATCGATCCGTGGCCGCGCTCCAGCATGGCCGGCAGGGCAGCACGGATGGTCAGGTACATGGAGGTGACGTTCTGCTCCAGGCTCTTGGCCCAGTCGGCATAGCGGCAATCGAGCAGGGTGCCGTTGTGCACCCACCCGGCACAGTTGCACAGCACGTCCAGCGGCCCGCAGTCCTGGATCGCCTGCGCCACTGCCGGTCCGTCGGTCACGTCCAGGCCGAGCGGCGAGATCTTCGGATAGAGCGTGGGAAGGTCGGCCATCTTGCCGGCCGTGCGGCTGGCTGCGACGACGACAGCCCCTTCGGCCGCAAAGGCCAGCGCAATGGCGCGGCCGATGCCCTGGCCGGCACCGGTAACGAACGTGATCTTGCCGGCAAGGCGACCCGTCATGCCCGCTGTCTCCCCCCATTGCGGCAGCGCTGGCGCCACCAAACGTCTTTTGTGTACACTATACATAAAACACTTTGCGGGACAACCGAAGATCGTTGGCCGGTCGCAGCAACTCCCGCCGGAAGCCCCGGCGGGGCCGCGGAACGGGCGGATGCGTGCGTTGCAGCGGTTCGGCGGCAGGGCTATGGTTCACGGCTCCCAGGCGATCCGCCGAGCCGCCGGAGCACCCTCCCCCGGACACTGGCGACGGCCGGTCGTTCGCACTCCCCAGCCGACGGGTTTCGTGCATGTCCGCCACGCCAGAGGGGCACCGCCACGCCAGCAGCGCAGCGCCCGGGAACCTGCGCTCCCGGCCCGCCATGCGGCGCGACGGATCCGGTGTTTCCGGCGCCTCTCCCCGCCTCTACCAGCGCGCCTACGACATCCTCGCCCGGCAGATCGAAGCCGGTGAGATCGCCCCCGGCGAACGGCTCTTGGAAGCCCAGGTCACCGCGCGCTTCGGCATCAGCCGGGCGCCGGCACGCAAGGCGCTGGCGGAACTGGCCTGCGCGGGGCTGATCGAAAAGGCGGCGGGGCGCGGCTACACGGTGGTGGGCCTGGGCGGTGCGCCATCGGCGCCGGCGCTGCCGTCGGCCCCCGGCGAGCGGGTGGTGCTGTCCTCACCCCCCACCTGGGAGCGCATCTATGGCGAAGTGGAGCGGGAAATCGCCGGGCGCAGTTCGTTCGCCGGCTGGCGGGTGATCGAAGCGAAGCTGGCGGAGCACTACGGCGTCAGCCGCACGGTGGCGCGCGACGTGCTGGGGCGGTTGCAGCAGCGCGGCGTGGTGCGCAAGGACGAGCGGTCGCGCTGGTATGCGCCGGCCCTCAGCCCGACCTATGTGAGCGAGCTGTACGAGTTGCGCTGGGTGCTGGAGCCGGTGGCGCTGGCGAAGGCGGCGGCCAACGCGCCGCCCGGCCTGCTGGCCCGCATGCACGACAGCCTGGAAGCCACCCTCACCCATCCCCGCACCATCACCGGGGAAACGCTGGACCGGCTGGAGGAAGACCTCCACATCACCCTGCTGGGCCACTGCGGCAATCTCAGCTTGATGCAGGCGATCACGCTGCCCCAGTCGCTGCTGATCGCCCACCGCTTCCTCTACGGCTGGAACCCCCGGCTGTTCGAAACCGAGCCGTTCCTGCAGGAGCACCTGGCCATCGTCGATCGCCTCGCCGCCGGCAAGGTGGCGGAAGCGGCGGCAACGCTGGAAGCCCATCTGAAGGTATCGCGGGATCGCGCCATCGCGCGCATCGACGTGGTGGGCAAGCAGTTCAACCCGGAAAGCCTGCCCTATCTGGAACGGATCGCCGGCCGCACCTGACGCGGCAGCGGCCCACCGGGGTGGGGGTCTGGGCCGGGACCGATTTGGCCGGGGGCGAAAAGGCGTCAGGTGGCGGCGGCCACCTTCGGCTCGTGCGCCTCGATCTCGCGGCGGAACCATGCCCCGGCCTCGGCCGCCGGCATCGGCTTGGCGATGCCGAAGCCCTGCACCTCGTCGCAGCCCAGCTCGCGCACGGTTTCCAGGATCTCGTTGTTCTCCACGCCCTCGGCGATGGCGCTGAGGCCCAGATTGTGGGCCAGGTCCACCATCGTCTTGATGATCATCCGGGCCTGCGGCGACATGTGGCAGTCGGCGACGAAGGCACGGTCGATCTTCAGCTCGGAGAACGGCATGCGCTGGAGCTGCACCAGCGAGGAATAGCCGGTGCCGAAATCGTCGATAGACAGCCGGAACCCCTTGATGCGCAAGCGTGTCAGAATGTCCATGGCGAGCACCGGATCGCTCATGGTCGCGGTCTCGGTCAGCTCAATCATCAGGCGCTCGGGCTTCACCCGGTAGTCCCGGCAGCGGTCCACCAGGCCGTCGGCGAAGTCGGTGGCGTGCAGGTCGCTGGCCGACACGTTGATCGCCACCGTGGGGAACAGGTTCTCCTGCTCCCAGGCGTGCACCTGGCCCAGCGCCATGTCGATGACGTGCTCGGTCAGCCGGGCCATCTGCCCGGACGTCTCGGCAACCGGGATGAATTCCGTGGGCGGCACAAAGCCGCGGTTGGGATGCTGCCACCGGAGCAGCGCCTCGAACCCCACCGGGCGGTCCATATCCGCCCCGTTCAGCGCATTGGCCAGGCCCACCTTGGGCTGGAAGGCCAGCCAGAAAGCGTTGGTGGCGATGCCGTTGGCGATGGCGGCGCCATCGATCACCACTTCTTCCTCGACCGTCATGCCCTTCAGCAGCTCGCACAATTCCTTGATGCGGATCGGTTTCTGCACCATGGCGACGATGTCGAGCCCGCGGCCGATGCCGAGCTGGCGTGCCGATTCCACCACCTTGGAATCAAACCCGCTCATAATGATAATCTTTGCTTTCGAGCCCCGCTCGGCCAGCTCGCGCAGCAGCATCACGCCGTCAATATCGGGAAGCTGCAGATCAAGAACCAGCAGGCCCGGCTTGAAGTCGGCAAGCTTGGCTCGGAAATCCTGCGCGTTGGTTACCGCCTCGCCGTTGTAGCCGCACAGTTGTGCGGCCGAGACAACCAATTCGCCGATCTCTGCTTCGTCATCGATGACCAGAACGCGAGGACCGCTCATGCGAAGATTTCCATGTATTACATCAGCCCGGGCCTAACATCGTAGCGTCATTTCGCGACCCCTGGGCCCCAGGATCTTATCCTGAAGCCAATTTAAGTCACCGAAATGCCCATCGACATTAGCTGGGCTGAAGATCTTGGTGAACCATATCGTGTGACTGGTTAGTGCACGGTTAACGTCTCCAGCCGCCGAGCCAACTCGATCAGCCGGTAAGGTTTGGGGATAATCTGGAACTGATGCTCCTTATACTGGTCCTTCAACTTGGGCTCGGTGAACCCGGAGGTGAGAAGGATGGCGATGTCCGGCCAGTGCTCACTGACATGGTGGGCGAGCGCCAGGCCATTCATGGATCCCGGCAGCATCACGTCGGAGAACAGGATGTCGACGCGCTCGGCGCCTTGCAGGATCGCCACGGCCTGCGAGGCATCGCTGGCGCTCTTCATCGTGTAACCGAGGCTGCCGATCTGCCGCTCCACGGCCTCGCGGATGGCGTCGTTGTCCTCGACGATCAGAACGGTCTCGCCATTGCGCGCCTTGGGCGCTTCGGCGGCGGCATTGTCCGCCTCCTGCTGGTCCGGCGCGTCCATCGCGCGCGGCAGATAGAGCCGGAAGATGGTGCCGTGGCCGACCTCGCTGTAGACGCTGACATGGCCGCCCGATTGCTTGACGAAGCCGTAGATCATGGCGAGCCCCAGCCCGGTGCCCTTGTGCAGCCCCTTGGTGGTGAAGAACGGCTCGAAGATGCGCTGGCGCACATCCTCGGGGATGCCGGTTCCGGTGTCGCTCACCGACACCACCACGTAGTCGCCTTCCGTCAGGCCGGGTTGCAGGGCCACCGCCCCTTCGTCGGCCGTCAGGTTGCCGGTCTCGATCGTCAGGTCGCCGCCTTCGGGCATGGCGTCGCGGGCGTTGATCGCCAGGTTGACGATGGCGGAGTCGAGCTGCGAGGGGTCGATCAGGGTCGGCCAGGTGTCCTTGCCCGTCTTCAGGTGCACCTTGATGTTGGATCCCAGCGTCCGCCCCAGCAGCTTGGTCATCCCGGTCAGCAGCTGGTTCACGTCCACCACGGCGGGCTGCAGCGTCTGCTTGTGGGCGAAGGCGAGGAGCTGGCGGGTGAGATCGGAGCCGCGGGTGGAGGCATGGATCGCCTTGTCCAGCAGTTCCAGCGCATCGGGGCGGTCGGCCACCACGGTGCGCAGGATGTCCAGATTGCCCACCATGATCATCAGCAGGTTGTTGAAGTCGTGGGCGATCCCGCCGGTCAGGTTGCCGATGGCTTCCATCTTGTGGGCGTGGCGCAGGTGATCTTCCAGGCGGCGGCGCTGGGTCACGTCGTCCACCGTCAGCACCACGCCGTCGGCCCCGCCCGCCGCCGCCGACAAGGTGGCGCGGGACACCTGGATATCCAGGCGCGTGCCGTCCTTCGCCAGGGCCTGCACGTGGCAGCCTGAATCGCAGGCGCAGTCCGCCGGATTGCCGCACAGCGGTGCGGCGGGCTGACCGTCGATTTCCGCCAGAACGGGCATCTGCCGGCCCACCACCTCCTCGGCGGAATAGCCGAAGATCTTCTCCGCCGCGGCGTTCCAGCTCTGCACCACGCCGCTCTGGCCCTGGGTGATGATGGCCACCGGCGAGGCATCGAGGATGGCCTGCAAGGTCTGGCTGGTGCGGCGCAACCCCTCCTCATGGCGCAAGCGGCCAACGGCGGCGCCGATGCCGGTGGCCACCGCCACGATGAAATGGACATCGGCGTCCACCAGTGTGCCGCGCCCGCCGGTGTGCACCTCGATCGCCCCGAAGGCCCCGAAGGGCGCCATGATCGGCACCACCAGGGAGCTGTGCACGCCGGCGGCCGCCAGCACGCGTGGGCACCGCATGGTGGAGGCCTGGGACCAGTCGGCCACGGCCAGGGGTTCGCTGCTGGCCATCACGGCGCCCACCAGGTCGGCGATTTCCGGATCGGCCGCCACCGTCACATCCTCGGGCCAGCCGGAGGCCGCATGGGTCACCCAGCCGCCGGTGGCGGGCCGGAATTCGCTGATGCGCACGAAGGGCGCATCGAAGGTCTGGGTCAGCGCGTTCATCGCCGACTGGCAGATGCCGCCAGTGGAGCTTTCGCCGAGCGCGCGGATGCCGAAGGTGGCCACCGTTGCCTGCTGGCGGGCGTGGATGGCGAGCGCGCGTTCCGAACGCTGCAGCTCGCTGGTGCGCTCCTCGACCTTGCGCTCCAGGCTTTCGTGCAGGCGCGCCCGCTCCAGGGCGACGCCGATCTGGTAGCCGACGCTGGTCAGCGTCTTCACGTTCTCGTCGCTGATCGCGTGGTCGACCTGGTAGATCAGGCCGAGGACGCCGAGGATCTCGCCGTCGTTGGTCAGGTCGATGCTGACCCATTTGTGGTCCTGCGGCCCCCACTGGTCGGCCATCGTGGCCGACATCTCCAGCTCGCACGGCTGGGGCCGGTAGGCCGCCGTTTCCGGCTTGGGATGGTCGATGGAGGAGGGGTCCAGCATCTCCGGGACCACCCCGTAGGGCACGCCGATGGCGCTGGCCATGGCGTAGGTGCCGCCATCGTTCAGGTAGATCCAGCCGGCCACCACCTGGGGCAGCTTGGCGGCCCGCTCGATGGCGGCACTGGCCACCTCCGCGCGGGTTCGGCAGCGGTTCAGATCGTCGGCGAAGCCGTAGAGCGCATCCAGCAGGTGGTAGGACTTCGACAGGTCGCGCTGGCGTTCCTCCAGGGTGTCGTAGAGGTGGATGGCCTGCTCGTAGGTGGAGATCAGCAGGTCGAGGATCTGCTGGCGTTCCGCGGTGATGAAATGCCGCTGGCCGTTGAGTTCGATCTCGATGCCCGAGCGCAGGTTCTCGCCGGCGCGGATCTTCTGGTTGGCCAGCAGGTAGTCGATGCGGCTGACCAGGTTGCTCTCGTCGTAGGGCTTGGTGACGAAGTTGTCGGCGCCGGCGTTGAGGCCCTTGAACACATCCTGCGGGCTGGACAGGCCGGTCACCAGGATCACCGGCAGGCGCGCCGTCACCGGGTCGGACTTGACCGCCCGGCACAGGTCGTAGCCGTTCATTTCCGGCATCACGACATCGCTGATCAGGATGTCCGGCAGGTTCTGGCGCAGCAGATCAAGGGCTTCGCGGCCATTGCGAGCCCGGACGACGTTGTAGCCGTGTTCAGTCAGCAGAAAGGTGATCTGCGCCGCCTGCGTCGGACTGTCCTCGGCGATCAAGACGGTGGCTTCGCGGGTCACAGGGTGTCTCCTGGCCATTGACCGATGGGGGTGGAGGTACAACGCATTGGGCGATGTAAGCGGCGATCTCGGACGGGGCCAGCACGTGCTGCACCGCGCCGATCCGCCGCGCTTCGTTGGGCATTCCGGGCACCACGCAGCTCGCCTCGTCCTGGGCCACGGTGACGCCGCCGGCATTGCGCAGGGCGAGCATGCCCTGCGCGCCGTCGCGTCCCATGCCGGTGAGCACGAGGCCCAGCGCGCTGGCGCCGTAGGCGGAGGCGACGCTGCGGAACAGGTAGCTGGCTGATGGCCTGAACCCGGATTCCGGCGGTGCTTCCGACAGGTCGATCCGCCCGAGCGAGGTGATGCCGAGATGGTAGCTGTCCGGCGCCACATAGACATGGCCGGGCTCCACCACCTTGCGGTCCACCGCCACTTCCACCGGCATGTGGGAGTAGCGGGCAAGCCATTCGGCAAACCCCGCCACAAAGCCTTCGGACAGGTGCTGGACGATGAGGATGGGGGCCGGCAGCCCGGCCAGCCGCGCCAGCAGATTGCCGATCAGCCCGGGCGCGCCGGTGGACCCGCCGAAGGCGACCAGCCGCACCGAATTGATCTCGCGCGACGGCACCTGCGGCACCACCGGGGCGATCTGCAGCGGCCGGCGCATCACGCGGATCTCGGCCATTTCCCGCAGCGTGCGGATCAGCTCGTCCACCATCTGCCGGTGCTGCGGATGGTCGATGGCGACGGGCTTGTAGAGGGCCGCCAAGGCCCCCGCGCTGAGCGCCCGGAACGACAGCTCGGTCTCGTTGGGCAGCAGGCTGGCGCTGGCGATGACGATGGGCGTGGGGGTGCGGTCCATGATCTCGCGGGTGGCGCCGATGCCGTCGAGCCGCGGCATGTGGCAATCCATCAAGATCACGTCGGGGCGCAGCCGCTCGGCCAGCACCACCGCCTCCTCCCCGTCCCGCGCCGGACCGAGGATGGAGAAGGAGCCGGCCTCCTCCAGCCGGGCGCACAGAAGCTCCCGCTGGACCGCCGAGTCTTCAACCACCAACACACGTATCACACCCGTCGCTCCCTCAGGTCAGGCGGCGCACAATCTCGATCAGGTTCGTGTCGTCGAACTTGGACTTCATGACGTAGGCGTTGGCGCCCACACGGATGCCGCGCTCCTTGTCCTCGCGGCTTTCCATCGCGGTCACCAGGATCACCGGCATGCCGGCCAGCCCACCGCTGGCGCGGATCTGGGTGGTCAGCTCGAAGCCGTCCATGCGCGGCATGTCGATGTCGGAAACCACCAGATCGAAGGTGTGGCTCTTCAGCATTTCCCAGGCGTCCATGCCGTCGGCCGCCGTGGTCACCTGGTAGCCGGCCGCTTCGAACAGGTTGCGCTCCATGGTCCGGGTGGTGATCGAATCGTCGACCACCAAGATCTTGGGAATGCGCATGCGGGCCGCTTCCACCGCGGCCTGCTGGGCCGTCGGGATCGCCTTGACGGAAATCACCAGATCGGAGGGCCGCAGCACCGGCACCAGGACGCCCGAGCCGAGCAGCCCCATGGACAGCACGTTGCGCACCCGCTCCAGGGGCGGCCGCAGGTCCTTCAGCACCGCCTCGCTTTCGCCCATCACCTTGTCGACCACGAAGATGGCGCGGCGATCGCCGCTGTGCAGCACCACCGCCGGCACGTAGCGGCGGATCTCGTCGTCCGGGTCGCCGCGGTGCAGGCCCAGCAGCGCCCCCAGGCTGCCCAGCGGATGGCTTTCCCCGTTGTGGGACCACATGCCCCGCGCCAGGGCTGCGGGCAGGCTGTCGCGCGGGATGCGGATCACCCGCTCCACCGCTTCCTGGGGCAACAGGAAGGTCTGGCCTTCCGACTGCAGCATGAGGCCGCGATAGGTGGCGATGGAGACCGGCACCTCGATGGTCAGCTTCATGCCCTGGGAGGGGATCGAGGTCAGCGCCAGCTCGCCGTCGATCCGCTCCACCGTCTCCTGGACGATGGCGAGCCCGCGGCCGTGCCCGGAAATGCCGGTGATCACCGGGCTGGTGCTGACGCCGGGCCGGAAGGCGAGTTCCAGCACCTCGGTGTCGTCCAGCGCCTCGGCCTGCTGCTGCGTCATGGCGCGGGAACGCACTGCAGCGTCGCGCAGTGCGCCCGGCGAAAAGCCGCGGCCATCGTCCTCCAGGGTGATCACCACGCGCCCGGCATCGCCGGGAGCGAAGGTGAGCATCACGTGGCCGGCGCGGGGCTTGTGCGCCGCCATGCGATCCGACGGCAGTTCGATGCCGTGGTCCACGGCATTGCGCACCAGGTGGATCAGCGGATCCTTCACCAGGTCGAGCACCTTGCGGTCGATCAGCATGTCGCCGCCGATGATCCGCCATTCGACCTCCTTGCCGGTCTGCCGGGCGAGGTCGCGGACCATCCGCGGGAAGGCTTCCAGCGCCGTCGCCGCGGGCATCATCCGCAGGTGGCGCACTTCCTCCTGAATCCCGTTGACGGCGGCATCCAGGGCGCGGGAGTCGCGCTGCATGCCGCGCTTGAGGTCGCGCACGGTGCGGCGCACCTGGCTGAGGGTGGCGGCAATGTCGCCGAGCCCGTCGTCGCCGGCACCTTTGCGGCTGCGGCGGCTGATGCGGGCGACGGCTTCCACCGCAACATCGAGCTGGGCGGCGACGGCGGCCATCGCTTCGGCGCGGGAGCGGCCGGCCAGCCGCGGCAGCATCAGGTCTTCGGCCAGGATGGTCAGCCGGTCGAGGTCGGACACGCGGACCCGCAGGCTGGCCAGCTTGGCATCGGCCACCCCGGCCTCCCCCCGCGGAGCAGCACCGCTTGCGGGGCCGGCAGGGGAGCCTAATGAGGAACCGAAGGCAGGACTTGTAGCCGCAGCGGCCGCGGGCTTGGCGGCAATGGTCTGGGGTGTCGGCGGTGCTGTCCGGGCCGCCGGCTCTTCGCGCCCGGTGGCGGCGGCTTCGCCGGGTGGCGTCGGCGGGGCCGTGCGCGACATATCCTGGCGGGGCGGCGTGGGTGCCACGGCGGCCGGGCTCGCGGGCGGGCCTGCGGGTGGTGGGGCCGCCCTCGCCGGACTTTCCGGCTGCCGCCGCACCTGCATGGCTGGCTGGGCCGGCTGGATCGGCGGGGCCGGATCGGGCCGCGGCGGCACCAGCGAGGAGCGGGCGATCAGATCGGCGATCCGGTCGGCGGCGTCCTGCAGGTCCTTGATCGTCTGGGGCAGCATCTGGCGCTGCCCCATGGTGATCTCGCGCAGCACCGCTTCGCAGTCGTGGCAGTGGCGCTCGACGTCGTCGAGCCCGACCGACCGGGAGGCCCCCTTCAGGGTGTGCATCACCCGGAACAGGGTTTCCTCGCGAACCGACTCATGGCTGCCGGGCTGCGCCTCCCGCAGCGCCTGAAGCTCTTCGTTGATGGCGAGGAGGTGGGTTTCCGCCTCCTCGCTGAAGGCTTCCAGCAGTCGCTTCCTGAGTTCTTCCGACCGGTCTCTCATGGGCGGACTACCGGGCGCTCCTGGCCGCGCCGTTGCCGACCTTCATGGTTCCGACCACGTTGGTGAGCGACTTGGCGAGCCGGTCCAGATCCTGGGCCGCCCGTTCCACCTGGCGGGTCGCCGCGACGCTCTGGCTGGAGGATTGCTCGATGTTCTGCATGGCCTTGACGATCTGATCCATGCCGATCTCCTGCTGCTCAGAGGTCACGATGATCTGCTGAGCGGCCTGCGAGGCTTCGGTGACGCTGTTGGCGAGCGCGTTGATCGCCAGGCCCGAGCGCTGCACCGTCTGGCTGCCGGAGTCCGCGGTCTTCACCCCCTGTTCCGCAGCGATCACCGCGGCCTGCGAGGACTTCTGGATCTCGCCGACGATGCGCCGCACATGGGCGGTGGCTTCGCGCGAGCGTTCCGCCAGGGCGCGCACCTCGTTGGCCACCACGCCGAAGCCCTGTCCCGCCTCGCCGGCCTTGGCCGCCTCGATGCCCGCATTCACCGCCAGCAGGTTGGACTGCTCGGCCAGGTCGGCCACCGTGTCGTTGATGTCGGCGATGGCCTGGGCCTGCTCGGAGAAGGCGAGGATGCGCTCGGCCAGCGATTCCATGTGCTGCTTCACCATCTGGCCGCTGGTGATGCTTTCCTCCACGGAGCTGCGGCCGCCTTCGGAGGTTTCCTTGGCGCGGTTGGCCAGATCGGCCACCACGCGGGTCTTGCGGGCGGTCACCTCGGCGTTCTGGCGCACGTCGTGCACCGTGGCGGTGGTTTCCTTCACCGCACTGGATTCCTCCGCCGCGGAGGACACCTGCTGGCTGGTGGCCGCGAGGATCTCGCCGGTCGCCGAGGCGATGGAGTTGCACGCCTCGTGCACTTCCTCGGCAAGCTGCTCCAGCGATGCCACCATGGAGTTGAGGCCGCGGCCCAGTTCGCCGAGTTCGCCGTCCTCGTCCACCTCCGCACGGGCGCTGAGATCGCCGCTGGCCACCCGGCTGGCCAGGCTGCTGTACTTCTTCACGGCGTGCTGCAGCCCGGCGGAGACTTCCCGCTCGTTGTCCAGCGCCCGCATCTGGGCACCGGCCATGGCATTGACCGCGCGGGCCAGGTCCGCCACTTCGGCGGGACCGCGTTCGTCGACACGCTGGTGCAGGTCGCCGGCGGCGATCTTGGAGACCACCTGGCGCATGGACTCGATGGGGCCGACGATCAGGCGCACCAGCAGGACGATGCCGACCACCGCGAACGCCACCGCCAGCAGAACGAACCAACCGGACTCCAGGTAGGTGGCCCACACGCGGCTCAGCACATCGGCACGGGTGTGGCTGATCCACACGCGCCAGTCGACGTTCGGCACCGAGGCGAAGGCGGCAAAGCGCTGCACGCCGTTGACGTCGTCGTAGTTGTCGATCACGCCCGATCCGCCATCCGCCAGATAGTTCCAGATCGGCGTGTTGGAAAAATCGGTCTCCGCCGCCGTCACGCTGTCGTCGTTGTGGGCCACGGCCAGCCCGGTGGCGGTGGCGACGCCGACCTGATTGGCCGTGTCGCCGGCAAAGCGATCGGCCATCGCGGAGATCCGGTTGGCATTGGTCGTCATCACGACGATGCCGTTGGGCGTACCCGAGGCACCGGTGATGGGAGCGGCAACGATGGCAATGGGGTTGCCGGAGTTACGGCCGATCACGAGTTGCTGGGGAAGCGCCACCTGGCCGGTGCTCGTCGCCGCCTGCCAGTAGGAGCGGTCGGTGACGTCGTTGCCGATGGAGGAGTCGTCGACGACGGAGGACGAGATCGCGATGATCCGGCCCAGGCGGTTGGTGACGAAGACGGTTTCCGCCAGCGGATAGTTCTCCCGGAGGTCGTCAAGGATCGGGGTCACCGTCTCCCGGTCGGGGGTCTCCTGCCCGGCGATGCGGTCGGCCACGAAGGCGGCGATCTGGGCCTGGTCGTCGAGGAACCCGGCAATGTCCTCGGCGAGCGCCACCGCCGCGCGTTGCGACTGGCTGGTGGTGTCTTCGATGATGATGTTGCGGACGCTGAGCGCCGAGGTCACCGTCAGCACCGCCACCGGCACAATGGCGGCGACGAGCACGCCGACCAGCGCGATGGTGCGCAGGGAATTGAAGCGGAAGCGGTTCACCGTCATAGGTTTCCCCCGTCTGATGCTATTGCCGGAACCGGCAGTTCGTTGACGACCAGGCGCACATCGCTCAGAAGCCGTCCGGCATCGAGCAGCAGGACCGAATCCGGCAGCATGCCCTGCATGGCCATGTGCCGGGCTTCGGTTATGTCGACCGGTTCAAGGTCGGCGGCGGCGTAGGACATCAGGCCCTCGATGGCCGCCACCGCGAGGGCTGCCGTGCCCTCCTCAAGCGCGATCAGGATGGCGTGTTCGGGCGGGTCCCCGGTGGGCTCCAGCCCCAGCACCGGCACCGGATCGATCACCGGATAGATGCGTCCGCGGTGGTAGACCACGCCGAGATAGATGTGCGGCAGGCCGGGCAGCACGGTGGGCCGCTGCAGCTCGATCGCCTCCATCATCTGGCCGGACGGCAGGGCGCAGGACTGGCGGCCGCAGCGGAAGCGGACGGCCGTCTTCTTGGCCACCACCACCTGCTCCACCTTCGGCTGCGCCAGCACGGCCGCCCTCTGGCTGAGCACTTCGTCGATCTGTTCGGGCGTCGGCGCGCCCGATGCGTCCAGGCGCTCGCGCAGCCGCTGGATGCGCTCGTGGACGGTCTGCCAATCGGTGCCGGTCCGGGCGTCACTGTCTGCGAGCATCGGACCTCCTTTGCGTGGCCGGGTCGGTCTTGGCCATGTGGGCGCGCGCCACATCCAGCAGCGCGTCGATGCCCAGCTCGGCGGTCATCTCCGCCAGGTCGGGGTCCGTGTTCAGCTCCACCAGCCGCATCGCCCGGTCCAGGCAGCGGTGGGCCTGGCGGTGCTGGCGCAGGCGCAGCAGCGCCATGCCTTCGAGCAGGTGCGCCATGGGAGAATCGGCGCGGACATAGGCGGCGCGCCGGGCGGCGGCCAGCGCCTCGTCGGTTTCGTCCGCCTCCAGCGCGATCATCGCCAGCAGCACATGGGCGTCGTGGCAGAGGCTGTCTTCTTCCAGCACCGCGTGGCAGCGCTGGCGCGCCTCCGCAAGCTGGCCGCGGTCGGCCAGTTGGCGGGCGTTCACCAGGCTGATGCGGTGCTCGCCGGGGGTGCTTGGATCGGCCGCCGGGCGCGGCGCTGGCCGACCGTTCATGTGCGGGTGCGGCTGTGGTGCCGGCTTCGGCCAGGCGATCGGCTGCGCGGCCGGTGCAGGCTGGGCGATCGGGGCAGGTGCGGGCGTGGCCGGCCTCGTTGCGTCAAGCCGCTCGGCCAGCGCTGCGGAGTGGTCCGCTGCCGGCTCCACGTGGATGCCGTCCGGCCGGGCGCGGAAGAAGATGGCACAGGGCGTGGACACGCGGGCCAGCGGGGCGAAGCGATCGGCACTGGCTTCCGCCGGGCCGACGGCCAGCCAGCCATCGGCCATCAGGCGCGAAATCAGCGTCTTTGCCAGCCGGTCCTGGCGCTCGCGTTCGAAGTAGATCATCACGTTGCGGCAGACGATCAGGTCGAAGCGCTCGGTCTCCGGACCGGGCTGGGCCGGCTTCAGGTCGGCCAGGTTTTCCCGGCGGAACTCCACCAGGTCGCGCAGGTGCTTGCGCACCCGGAAGTGGCGGGCATCGACCCGCTCGAACAGGTCTGCCCGCTCCGCCTCGCCCAGCGTGCGCAGCGACCACGCCCGGTAGATGCCGGCAGCCGCCGTGCGCAGGGCCGAGCGGCAGACATCGCTGCCGATGATGCGGATATCCCAGGCGGCACGGTCCGGCAGCAGCAGGTCCACCAGATAGGCGAGGGTGTAGCACTCCTCCCCGGTGGAACAGCCGGCACTCCACAGGCGCAGGCGCAGCCGGCCGCTTGCCCGCCGTGCCTTCACCAGGGCGACCAGCGCCTGTGCGGCCAGGGAATCGCACCAGTCGCGATCCCTGAGAAAGCTGGTTTCGCGCACCACGAAGCGATCGATCAGCACCTGCCACACCGGGTCGTCCAGGTCGCGCACGGCAAGGTGGGCCAGCGTCGCTTCGGCACCTCCGGCGCGATGCGCCTTCACCGCGGCCTGCAAGGCCCCATGCACCGCCTCCCGGTCGAGATCGGCCACGCGGAAGCCGAGGCGATCCGCCAGCAATGCCTTCAATGCGGTGTCGTCGGCGTCGGTCATGCAGCGGCCTGCCCGAGCAGTTCGGCCAGCGCCATCTCTTCGGCGGGATTGAGCAGACCTTCGGCGTCGTAGACGTAGATCAGCCCTTCGGCGTCGCCGATCAGCCCCTGCCAGCGCTCGATCCCCGGCGCCAGGGCGGTGGCTTCGGTGGCGCGGGCCGCGCGCGCGTCGATCACGCCCTCGACCTTGTCGGCCACCAGGGCCAGCCGGCGCTTCGGGGTCAGGGCAATGATCAGCCGCTGCTCGATGCGCGGTGCCGGATCGGTGCGGCCGAAGGTTTCGGCGGGGTCGACCACCGCCACGGCCTCGCCGTGCAGGTTGACGGCACCGACAACGCAGGAGGGTGCGCCCGGCAAGGCGCTGGCGCTGGGCCGTGCAACCACATGTTCCACCACCGAGACCGGAAGACCGAACCGGTAGCCGCAGCGCTGGAAGGTAAGCACGCTCCTTGGCAAAGTCATGATGACGTGTGGCTCCCCCATTCCACCCACTGGCATCGTTATCGGGATTTAATTAATCAATCGTTGATGCGGTGGTCTTCTGACTAGATTCGCAACAAAACGATGCGGCGCAAAATGAATGAAGAAAAATCAGCGGTTTTAAACTACCCAATAGTTTGGACTATTATTGGCTGCCTGGGATTCCTCCATCATGAAAATTCTCAATAAAATTGTCGTGAAAGTCAGAAGATCTCCACAGCCGACCCGCGGGGGCTGCCGCGGCGACGCCGCCAGACCTGCTGCGGCATCCGGCCAATACCAGTGCTTCGGGGCACCATCGGGCCCCGCCCGATCGGGAGATCTTTCGGCTGCGGCCGGTGCGGGCACCATAGGGATCGGAACTACGATTTGACCTTGATGCGGCGCGGCCAACCATACTCACGATAGAATTTTGTTTCAAATTGATAGGCTAGGGTTGTGGCGGCCGGCGCAGCGGCCGCGGGCGGCACCCGCCCACGGCCGCCGGCTTTCGGTCAGGCCGCCGAGATCGTCGCGTCCAGCGACCAGCCGGCAAAGGTGTCCGAGAAGGTCTCGATGGGCACCGGCCGGCCGTAGAGATAGCCCTGCCGCACGTTGCACCCGATCATCGACAACGCCTCGTGGTGTTCCTGGGTTTCCACGCCCTCGGCAATCACCTTGATGCCCAGGCTGCGGGCCATGGCCACCGTGGTGGCGGCGATGGAGCGGTGGACATTGGCCTTGGTGAGCCGATCGACGAACATGCGGTCGATCTTCAGGAAGTCGGTGGGCAGGCGTTCCAGGTAGCCGAGCGAGGAATAGCCGGTGCCGAAATCGTCGATGGCGATGGAGAAGCCGGCGTCCTTCAGCCGGTTGAGTTCCGCCAGCGCCCGATCGGGATGGCGCATCACGCCGCTCTCGGTGATCTCGAACTCCACGGTGGACGGCGACAGCCCGGCGTCGGCGACCAGCCGCAGCAGCCAGCCGGCGAAGTCGGACTGGTGCAGGTCGTTCATCGCCAGGTTGACGGCGACCGGCAGGTCCGGCAGGCCGGCTGCCTTGCGCTCCGCCACCCACTGGCCGACCCGCTCCAGCACCTGTTCGGTCACCTGGCCGCTGAGACCGCTGGTCTCCGCAATGGGGATGAACCGCGCCGGCGATACCGGCTTGCCGTCGAGCGACCAGCGGGCCAGCGCCTCGGCCCCGACGATGCTGCCCGAAGCGGCATCCACCTTGGGCTGCAGCGCCACCTGGATGGTGCCCGGCGTCTTCAGGGCCGCGCGCAGGGCCGATTGCAGGAGGATGCGCTCGCGCACTTCCTCGCCGAAGGTGCGATCGTAGACCCGCACCGAGCCCTGGCAGTCGTTGCGCGCCGCCACCAGGGCGGCGATGCCGTTGCGCAGCAGGCTGGCGGCATCCGGCGACTCCTCGTCGACATGCACCACCGCGGTGGTGGCCGACAGGGTCGGGGCGATCTCGTCCACGATCACCGGCTTGGCGAGCGCCCGCGCGCTCACCCCCGCCAGGTTCATGCCCTCTTCGGCCAGGATGGCGAACAGGCCCTCGCCGACATGGGCGATCAGGTGGGCATCGGGCGCCTGCTCCATCAGCAGCCGGTAGACGCCCATCTTGACCTTCTGGGTCAGCGACGGCCCGAAGGCGCCGATCATGGCATCGAGATCGTCGATCGCCACCAGCACCACCTGCAGCGGCTGGTCGGTTTCGAATTCCAGGCGCCGCAACGCCGCATCGAAGGCGTTGTAGTTGGGCACGCCGAGCACCGGATCGACGAAGGCGAGCGAGTCCAGGCGCTCGATCAGCTCCACGTTCTCCAAGCTGATGGCGATGTTGCCGGCGAACACCTTGAGCAGCGCCATGATCTCTTCGGAAACGAACTGGATCGCTTCCAGATAGACGAAGAACTGCCGCGACTGCTGGCCGGGGAAGTACATCGCCGTGTTGCCGTCGGCGATCAGGTTGAGGTCGGTATCGACGGTGCGGTTGAACAGGTCGGTGACGACGTCGTCACTCACCTCCGCCAGCGTGCGGCCGATGGTCTGGCTGAACCGCCCGGCATCGCTGATCACGGTGAATTCGTCGGGCCGCGGCTTGTGGTCGGCGCGCCGCGGGCCGATGCACACCAGGCCGTTGGCCGGCACCCCCATGATGCTGGCCACCTGGGTGAGCACCCCGCGCGACAGGAGCTGCAGGTTGCGGTCGGTGAACAGGTTGGCCGAGGCATCGACGATCATCTCCAGCCCGATCCGGCTTTCGTTGATCAGGCGGATCTGGCTGTAGGAGCGGATGGCGCTGGTGAGCACGCTGAGCAGGCGGATGCGCGTCAGCTCCGACTTGGTGCGATAGTCGTTGATGTCGTACTCGGAGATCACCTCCAGCTCCGGCGCGTAGCCCGGCTGGCCGGTGCGCAGGATCAGGCGCATCTCCTCGAAACCGGCGTCGCGGATGGTCTTCACCAGCTTCAGCCCGGCGTCGGGGTCCTCCATCACCACGTCCACCAGGGCCACGGCGATGCCCTGCTCGCGGCGCAGCACATCCATCGCCTCGGCGGCGGAATAGGCGTGCAGCAGCTCGACGGAGCGGCCGTACACCTGGAAGCCGCGGATGGCGAAGGTGGTTGCGGCGTGCACGTCCTCGTCGTCGTCGACGATCAGCACGGTCCACGATCGCGCGCGGCCGGCCAGCCCAAGGGGGCCGGAGGACGCGGCCGCTTCAACCTCGTCGTCGTCGTCGATGATCTCCAGATCGTCGTCGTCCGATACTGCCGAGGCGGTGACCTCCAGGTCTGCCGCGACCCGTGCATCTGTCCGATGGGCCATGTTAGCCGACATGGTGGGGGTCCTTCTTCTGGTGGCGCTCCGCAGGCGCCTTGGTCGGTATGTTGAGGGTGAAGACGGTGGCACGGCCGGGCGCGCTTTCCACATGGATGGTGCCGCCAAGCACGTCGGTGACGATGCCATGCACGATGCTCAGGCCCAGCCCGGCGCCACCGGCGCCGAGGCGGGTGCTGTAGAACGGATCGAAAATCTTGTCCTGCGCCGACGGGGGAATGCCGCAGCCGGTATCGGTGACGGTGACGACCGCCTTGCCGCCGGCCATGCGGGCCCCGACGCTGACCGTACCCGGCTCGTCGTCGGGGAAGCCGTGGGTGAAGGCGTTGGTCACCAGGTTGATGACCACCTGGCTCAAGGGACCGGGGAAGCTGTCGAGCGTGGCACCCGACGCCGCATCGACGCTGAGCTTGGCTTGGCGGTGCTTGACGGTGAACTGGATGGAAGCCGCCACCTCCTGCAGGTAGGGGTCCAGGGCGAAGCTGCGCCGCTGTTCGCCCGACTGGTCCACCGCGATCTGCTTGAACTGGCCGATCAGGTCGGCGGCCCGCGACAGGCCGCGCAGCATGATCTCCGTGCCTTCCTTCAGATGGTCGATGGTCTGCACGATGGTGGACTTGCGCAGCTTGCCGCTGGCCACCTCCTCGTCGCAGATGCGGATCTGGTCGGCCATGGTGCTGCCGATGGTGACGGCGTTGCCGATGGGCGTGTTCAGTTCGTGGGCGATGCCGGCGACCAGGCTGCCCAGCGACGCCATCTTTTCCGAACGGATGAGCTGGGACCGCGCCTGTTCCTCCGCCTCCACCGCGCGCCGGCGGCTGACGATGGTGCCGCTCCAGATCCAGGCGACCAGGCCGAGCACGAGCACGCCGGCCACGGCGATGGTGCCGCTGCCCGGCGCCAGCGGGCCGATGCGGTGCAGAACGGTATGGCCGGTCAGCACCACCAGGGCGGAGTCCGTCACCAGATGGTGCGGGGTCCAGTCGGAGACCATTTCGCGCGGGTGCGGCGCCACGGTTTCGTAGGCGTAGATCGCACCGTCGCGGGACACGACGCCCGGTTCGGACTGCTCGACCGTCTGCCACAGCTCGGGGTTCTCGGCGGCCAGCGTCCGGCCATCGGGGAACATGTTGCCGAAGAGCTGGTCGGTGGGCACCCCGGCCAGCCAATAGCCATCGCGGTTGAGCAGCATGTGGTGGCGCTGCCCTTCCTCGTTGCCCATGTCGAAGGCATCCAGGATCGGCCCGGCATTGAAGTTGAGGATGACGATGCCGGCCGGCGTACCGTCGGCGGCCGCCACCGGCGTGGCCATGCGGATGGTGGGCACCCAGGGCTCTTCGATCACGCCGTTGTCGACGTTGAGGTCGAGCGGCGAGACGTAGAGGTCGCCCGGTTCAAGCGCCATGGTGTCGGTGAAATAGTAGCGGTCGGCCTTGTTCTGGAGCGCCAGGTCCGACACTCGGATGACTTCTCCACTCCGCCGGTCGACGCGGACGATCTCGTCGCCGCGGGCGTTGAGGTAGCGAACCTGGGTGATGGTCGGGATTTCCTCGGCCATCAGGCGGAAGATCTCCGCCGCTTCGTCGCGCTCATCGGACGTGGAGCCGTCGTAGAGCCGCTGCGTCGCCGGGTGGCGCGCGACGATGAACAGTTCTCCGCGAAAGGCGTGGAGGCCCCGCTCCACATGCCTCACAAGTGAGTCATTCTCAGTTTGAGTAACTGCCTCCAGTTCCTCGCTGCGGACCATGAGATCGAGATCGGCTGCCACCTGCCACAGCAGGCCCGAACCGACCACCAGTCCTGCGAAGAGCAGGGCGAATACTCGACCGTGGGACTCATTCTTGCGAAGCGCGCCCAGTCTTCCGGCAAGACCTTGAACCCACTGTCCGAATACTGGAGGAGCCAAGCTGGAATCTGTGATCGTCATCGTTTTCAAATCTTTAGCAGTCGATCCGAGACGCATCGGCCATTCCAGGAGCCGACGCTTTCCATAAAATACGCTGACCATTTAACACCAAGTTAAAAGGTCGGATTTGCCGTAACCCACTGGATCACAATGGGAGATGCAGAAAGTGAGGTTTCAACCGTGAGGATTGCTCACGTAACGAGCAGGCTTGATGGCCGCTACTAATTGTGCAGGCGCAGCACTCTCAACAAGAGAATCTCAATCTGCAAACAGAATAACTGCGAGTATCGTTCAACATAGATGGTTAACGGGTTAACCGGTTAACACAGATTAACGTCCCGGGAGCGCGGCGCAGGCGCACCTCCGGCCGGCGGCGCCCTGCGGCCGGCAGCAGCCGCCCAATGGCGCCGGGATCGGGTCGGTAGACTAGGAGAAGCGGTCAGCCGGGCGGCCGCGCCGATGGCCGCCCGTGCGACAGTGCCGGCCGCCTGCCGGGACGGGCGCGACCGTTAACACTGCGCCGTCATGACGGCACAGCCGGCGCTGTCCGCCGGCCCGTTCGTGCGGGGCGACGGCCAAACGACATCCGGCCGGACGCTGCTGCGCCCGGCCGGATCCTGGTGTCCGTACCCAACTCCCCCCCACCCGATATCTGACGATGGGTTGGGTGGGGGGTGCGGGCCGGCGCCGTCCTATCCCGTCACGCCCCTAGAAGTTGAGCCCCAGCGGCGCCAGGCGGGCCCGCACATCGGCGTGCCACTGGTCCAGCAGGGCGGCGTTGGGGGTGCGCCGCAGGCCGAAGCGCTTCAGCGCCTCGAAGCGGCCGCTGTCCACGCCGCCGAAGGTGGCGGCGACCCGCGGCGTCCAGTAGCCGATGGATGCCTGGGCCTGGGCGGTCCCGTCCGCCTGGACGATCCGCTTCAGGCCTTCCTCGCCCAACTCGGCGTGGCGCACCTCGAAGGGCAGGATCTCCAGGAAGGCATCGGCCAGCGGCTGGTAGGAGCCGTCTGCCGCCTCGGTAAGCTGGATCACCGTGGCCCGGCCCATCAGCACGTTCATCACCACGGCATCGGCCCAGCCGGCGAACGGGTAGTGGAACACGCTCAGCCGCATGTCGCCGCCGTGGCGCTTGGCCCCCATATCGGCATCGCGCGGCAGCCGTTCCGCCCAGGGCAGATGCTCGGCATAGCGCGCCACGTTGGCCCCGAAATCGCCCATCACGGTGAGGATGCGGCGGGCATGGGCGAACTTCTCCGCGGTGATCTTGGCGGCGGCGATGCGCGCTTCGATGCCGGGAGCGGCGTTGATCATGTCGGCGAAGCCCGAGGCCCCGGCCATTTCGCTGTCGACGAAGCTCGCCATCAGCCGCAGCAGCTCCGCCCGGTAGCGCGGCGGGGCGTTTTCCGGGGCCGAAAGCTTGCCGCCTTCCGCCAAGTAGTCGTCGATCGGCATGGCGTCGTCGGAGACGGATTCACTGGTCATAGGACACCACCACCTTGTCGCTGATCGGGTAGCACTGGCAGGTCAGCACATAGCCGCGGTTAACTTCGTAGTCCTCAAGCGCGTAGTTGGCCTGCATCTCCACCTCGCCCTCCAGAACCAGGGCGCGGCAGGTGGAGCACACGCCCGCCTTGCAGGCGAAGGGCGCATCCAGATCGGCGGCGAGTGCTGCTTCCAGCACCGATTGGCCAACCTTCGGCATGCTGACGGTGCGGGTGGTGCCATCCAGCGTGATCGTCGCCGTGGCCTGTCCGGCGGCCTTGGCGGCATCGGCAGACACCACCGGCTTCTTGGCCCGCCCCGGCTGGCCGCTGGCGAACAGCTCGAACTTGATGCGGTCGGATGCCATGCCGTGCGCCTTCAGCGCATCGGCCACCGCCAGCATCATCGGCTCCGGGCCGCAGATGAAGGCGTAGTCGTTGTCCGTCACATCGATCCAGTGCTCGAACAGGCCGTTGCACTTCTCGCGGTCCACCCGGCCGGTGAACAGTTCGATCTCCTGGGCCTCCGCCTCGATGACGTGGAGGATGGAAAGCCGGCCCAGATAGGTGTTCTTCAGGTCCTCCAGCTCCTCGCGGAACATGATGGAGGCGACCGACCGGTTGCCGTAGATCAGGGTGGCGGTGGATTTCGGCTCGGCGGCCAGCACTGTCTTCAGGATGCCGAGCACCGGGGTGATGCCGCTGCCGCCGGCGAACAGCAGGTAGTTGCGCGCGGCATCGGGGTCCAGGGGCACGTGGAAGTTGCCCATGGGCGGCATCGCTTCCATCTCCATGCCCGGCGCCAGCTCCTGGTTGGCCCAGGTGGAGAAGGCACCGCCGTCGACCCGCTTGATGCCGACCCGAAGATTGGGGTCGCCCACCGCGGCACAGATGGAATAGGAGCGCCGCAGCTCTTCGCCGTCGAACTCCTTGCGGAAGGTCAGATACTGGCCCTGGATGAACTGGAACGCTTCGCGATCCGCCTCATCCGGCTCAAGAGTAACCACGACGGCATCGCGGGTTTCGCGCTGTACGTCGCGCACCCGCAGCCGATGAAACTTAGCCATCCTGTGTCTCCGTCCGGTGGCGGTCAGCGCGGTTGGGGGCCGCGCCGCCGCTTCCTTAAATGCATTTGAAGTAGTCGAAGGGCTCGCCGCAGTCGTTGCACACCCAGTTGGCCTTGCAGGGGGTGGAGCCGAACTGGCTCACCCGCCGCGTTGCCTTCGAGCCGCAATGGGGGCAGGCCACCTCCGGCGTCTCCAGGGCACCGATGCCGCACGCGGCGGTTCCCTCCACCGGTGGCGCGATGCCGAAGGCGCGCAGCTTTTCGCGCCCCTTCTGGCTGATCCACGCCGTGGTCCACGCCGGCGACAACCGCCGCTTCAACTCGATCTTCTCCAACCCCCGCTCGCGCAGGGCGGCGAGGATGTCGAGATTGATGATCGATGTGGCGGGGCAGCCGGAATAGGTCGGCGTCACCGTCACTTCCAGCGTTTCGCCGGCCCAGGCGACATCGCGGATGATGCCCAGATCGACGAGCGAGATGACCGGGATCTCGGGGTCCGGCACCTCATCCAGCCAGGCCCAGATCTGCGCCTCGCTGGGGCGTGTTTCCACGTCCACCATGGCGTTCACCATTTCGCTCCCGGATAGGCGCGCTGCAGGAACTGCATGTCCGCCAGCACAAAGCCCAGCGCTTCGGTGTGCACGCCGGCCTTGCCGCCCTTTTGCACATGGGCGATGTCCGGCCACTTCAGCGTCGCCTGGTCGAGCAGCCGCCGCATGTCGCCGTCCCACAGCGGCTTGACGACGCCGAGTGCCGGGCCGACGCCGCTGTCGGCCAGTTCCGCATCCACCTCATCCTGCAGGAACATCTCGCCCACATAGGGCCACAGCGCGTTGAGCGCTGCCTGCATCTTGTCGTGGCTTTCCTGGGTGCCGTCGCCCAGCCGGATGGTCAGGTCGGCACTGCGCTGCAGGTGATAGGACACCTCCTTCAGCGCCTTTTCCGCGATGGCGGACACGCGCGCGTCCGACGAGCCCTTCAGCGCCCCCAGGGTGTGGAAGTGCCACACATCGAACAGCACCTCGCGCACCAGGGTGTGGGCGAAGTCCACATTGGGGCGCTCCACCAGCAGCAGGTTGCGGAAGGCCCGCGCGTCGCGCAGGAAGGCCAGGTCGTCGGCCGACCGCCCCTTGCCCTCGATCTCGCCCGCCAAGCCGAGCCAAAGCTGGGTTTGGCCGATCAGGTCGAGTGCCGTGTTGGCGAGTGCGATGTCTTCTTCCAGGGCCGGCGAATGGCCGCACCATTCGGAGACCCGGTGGCCCAGGATCAGGCAATTGTCGCCCATCCTGAGCGCGTATTCGAAGAGGGCGTCCGACATCACATGTGCCCCACTTCCTCGGGGATGTCATAGAAGGTCGGGTGGCGATAGACCTTGGAGTTGGACGGCTCGAACAGCGGGCCCTTTTCGCCCGGCGCACTGGCCGTGATGTGCTTGGCCTCGACCACCCAGATGCTCACGCCTTCGTTGCGGCGGGTGTAGACGTCGCGGGCGTGGTGCACCGCCATTGCCGCGTCCGGCGCGTGCAGGCTGCCGACATGGCGGTGCGACAGGCCGTGCTGGCCGCGGATGAAAACCTCCCAGAGGGGCCATTCCTTGGACATATGATCCTCCTTGATACGGCGCCGTTGTCCGCTTGCCCGGTGTGGGCAGGCGCCGTCGCTCTTAACGATCGAGGACAGGGCGGGCGCAGCGCCCGCCCGTCCCGGTTTATTCCGCTGCCACCGGCGTCGCTGCGGCGCGGGCGGCCGCCTTTTCGGCGTGGGCCACCAGGCCCTCGCGCACCCAGGCGCCATCTTCCCAGGCCTTCACCCGGTCATGCATGCGCTCGGCGTTGCACGGGCCGTTGCCCTTCAGCACGTCGAAGAACTCGTCCCAGTCGACTTCGCCGTAGTCGTAGCTGCCGCGGTCCTCGTTCCACTTGAGGTCGGCATCGGGAACCTTCAGGCCCAGGAATTCGGCCTGCGGCACGGTCTGGTCGACGAAGCGCTGGCGCAGGTCGTCGTTGGTCGCCTGCTTGATCTTCCAGGCCATGGACTGGGCGGAGTGGACGGAGTCCGCATCGGACGGGCCGAACATCATCAGCGACGGCCACCACCAGCGGTTCAGCGCATCCTGGGCCATCTCCTTCTGCTCGGGCGTGCCCTGGCAGAGCTTCATCATGATGTCGTAGCCCTGGCGCTGGTGGAAGCTCTCCTCCTTGCAGATGCGCACCATGGCCCTGGCGTAGGGTCCGTAGCTGGTACGGGTCAGCATAACCTGGTTCATGATGGCGGCGCCGTCCACCAGCCAGCCGATGGC